>NZ_JBBMEP010000013.1:0-87325 GCF_040096475.1 Faecalibacterium faecis
AATGATTCTTCCACAAATTGGATAGAAAAGATCATGGAGGGTGTCGGTATTCACTAGATGGATTCTCAAGAAGCATATGCACGAAAGTTCTGCACGCGATAAGTATCTTGCCATTATGAAGCCCTACCTTCTGATGTGGCACAGTAGCAGTTGAAAACAGCTCAGGTTACCTATTGCAATTCTGACTATTTGGAATATCACCTGATCGTTGGTGAGTTCTTCCGGCGCAATCAGAAAACTTTCCAGCATTCCGGCACGGGTACACAGCCGATGCACACGGGCCTTGCGGGTCAGCTCCGGTATCTGGTGTTCCAGAATTTTCTCCCGGTGCTGGTAGTAGCGCAGCTGCTGTTCTGCTTTGGATTTTTCGTTGCGGAGGTAGGCAAGGTCGGTTTTGGGTTGGGTCATGGCATCACGCTCCTTTTCAAAAGTTGGTTGTATTCGACATTTTTATTGGTTCGTGGTACACTACACACAATCAATGTGAATAGAGGTGACTGCGTTGCTTGCGTTATATCTAAGTGTGCTTGATGATCGAAACTTTGAAGAAGATTTTACCGAGGTGTACAATACATACAAACGGCTGGTTTACCATACCGCTTACAAAATCATGGATGATTCGTATCTGGCAGAGGATGTGCTACAAGAGGTATTTTTGTACGTTGCAAAAAATTTTTCTAAAATTCATCGAGAAAACTGTCACGAACTCGCTGCTTATCTCGTTAGTTGTAGTAGAAGCCGTGCATATGATATGCTTCGCAAACAACGAGAAGAATTGCTGGAAGATGTCCCAAACGAACCAGATGCCGCTCCGGTGCCGGATGATGCAGCAGTTAGCACCGATAACATTGAACGTCTAACAGAACTGATTGGCCAAATGAAACCGATGTACCGTGATCCGCTACGCCTTTTGGCAATGGGATATACAAACCGTGAGATTGCAAAATCGCTGGGATTAACGGATGAAGTGGTACGAACACGGCTCTTTCGAGGACGAAAACTATTATGGAAGGAGATGAACAGCCATGAGTGAGCGGACAGACATTTCATTTGATGCGGCTTTGATGATGGCACTTCGTGCAGATGCGCAAAGAGAACTGGATTCGCTTCCAACGCCAAAGCAGTTTGAGGAAATCTACCCAGATACGTCCCAATGGGACGAACGAATGACAGAGGCCTTAAAGAAGAAAAAGCACCACCCAGTGTTGAAACGAGTACTAATTGCGGCATTGACACTCGTAATGCTGACGGTTGGTGCTCTTGCGGTCAGCGCTGATTTCCGCAGGGCAGTCTATACGATGATTCAAAAATTTCTGCCCATTGAGATGCAGCTGACTTATCAGGTGGATGGCGAACCGCTGGAGTGGCTCCCGGATGGATACAGCGACCATTATGTGCCGAACGGCTTTGAAATGGACGATGTGCAGAAATTTGAGCGAGCAGAAAACTTTTTACATGTTTACTCGTCAAAAGAAACAGAGGAAAGCTACACAGTCCGTTGCTCAATTATCCAGCCAGGGCAGCAGTCCCTGTTTGATAATGAGCATACAGTGTACGAAACCGTAAAGGTCGGAGAAGCAGATGGTGTACTTGGAACCAGTACGGATGAACATGGAAAGAATGTTTATACTCTAAGTTGGGAACATCGGGGGATTACACATACCGTTATGGGAAACATTCCATACGATGAGATTATGAAAATTGCGGAAGGTATCCGTTAAGAAAGCTGGACACTTGTGAGAGTTCACAAATGTCTGGCTTTCTTTTTGTCTGAACTTACAAAGATGGAAAATTTGAAAAATTTTCTCCTGAAAATTGAAACGAAGCGAATGCGAATTGCGTTGATTATACAAAGGCTCTTGATGGGAGCAAAAAAACGGAGGTGTATGTCTATGTCGAAAAAGCGTTTGTTGTCCATTGTTGTTTCAGCGGTGATTCTCTTGAGCTTTGCCTGCACCGCAATGGCCGCTGAAAAGTCTGAACGGTATGTAGGCGATAGTACGGTCAACGGATCTATTTACCAAACATACTATCAGGTTGATGCCCAGACTCGAACTGGAGTAAAGAAAATCAGCGTTTCAGGCGTTCTCTATGAAAAGGGGACAATTGGAACATGGCAAAAAGTAAGTAGCTGCTCAAACAGCAGCACGACCTCAACCTGCATGGTGAGCAGTAGCTTTAACACTAAGCCCGGAAAATCTTATAGGCTTGAGTATTCTGCGACCTTTAGCTATTCCGATGGACGGAGCGAAACCATTACCGGAAGTACCAGTAGATAAGTGGAGTTTGTTATATATTTCAGCAAGTTAGAAAGGTGTGAGGTAATTATAAAGGCGAGACCAACGCGAGTTATCCGATACCTAGCTATAGTCGCACTGTGCTTGCTTTTGGGCTTTATGCTTGGAAGAAAAAGCAAATATGAAAAACGAGATTATTTGAAACAATTCAAAATTGGAAAAGCAACATACTCTGAATCGTTGATATATGAGGCTTATGGCGGATTGCAAAATGATGGGATAATGTTAGCGGTATACTACGATGTGGATGCAGCCAAAATTATTCATCAACTCGATTCATGGGAGAAAATTAATGATTCTCCAACCATATCTTCTATATTAAAAAATGTGTCGTCATATTTTGGATTAGATTTTGTGATTCCTGAAATTGCAAGTGGAAATTTTTTTCTTTATGATAATAGTCAGCATAAGGAACTACGCTCGGAAGCCGAAATGAATACATTGCTTTTACATTCTGAAGATGTGAATTTTAGTCTCGTTGTCTGGGATGATGAGAAGCACACAATTTATATAGTAGAGTACAGAATTTAAGGAGGTTCGTTATGAAGAGGTTCGTATCATTAATTCTTTCAGTGTGTTTTTTGTTTTCGATAAATACTGTGTCTTATGCTGCTAACATAAGCAGCCGTAAAGCTAGCAATCCTGTTATTCAAAGCATGAATGATAAGTATCATGTTGATTTTTCGGGAATGTCGATAGATGAATTAAATAAGTTTATCGATAAGATGAAAGATGAAGATCAAACACGTGCATCTGGAAATTTGTTAAATAATACACAGCTTGCATGGTTGGCAGCTGCGCAAATTGCACGGGATAAGGGATATGAATGTGCGGCTCTTATGGTTGAATTCTCTGTATATAATATTGACTATTCTGAGAGTGTGACGGATTCTTCGACGCCATTGCTTGACAAGTTAAACACGACAACAGTTTTTAATAATTATAAAAACAAAGTACTTAATAGTGGCTTGAAAGATTTTAGTGGAGGAAGTTGGTCTTTTACAATTCAAAAGTCTGATAATGCAGATTTATTCTATGCATTGCATAGGGTAAGCACCTCTGGAACAGGCTTCATGATTGGTAATTCTATAATGTATTACTTGATTACCGTTCATGACACATTTGATTTTGCATATGACAACAACTATGACGACTTGTTTACTACTACAGTGAACAATTGGGCTTGGTTGTGCCAGCAGACGCATGTGTTGAATCCCATAGAGATAAATCTTAGCACGGCTATTGGATAAAAAATCAGTGGTATTTATTTTTTTGCGAAAGTAAAAGTTGAAATCTAAAATAAGGATGGCTCTAACGTATGAAAAATTTTACGGAGGTGTTTCCAATGCAGAGCAACTGATGTATAAGAAATCTTGTGTATACTCTAAAAGTAAAGAAGGAAAATTAAAATAGCTAGTGAAAAAATATCTCGTAGAATTTTTTTGAAAGCAAGTGGGATTGTGGCTCTTTCTTCAATGGAGCTTAACTCTGGGCTGACTGCTTTTGCAGATAATCAAAGTGATGGAAGCAAATCTCATATCGAGAGATACCATAGATACGATTTTGATACAAAAGAAGAATCTATAGAGGAAATTATAGTTGAAACCAATTCCTTCACGGATGGAGAGACAACTGCAGGCTATTTTCCAAATGGAAAGATTTCGGATATTGATCTATCCGATCTGTATGCGATTATCGGAAGCAATGATATCACTGTTGTTGATAATCCAACGGCAACACCATATTGTAGTACGGTATGCCTACAGATAACGACCAATAATGGAGGGACAAATTATGGTTCTGGATTTATGATTGGGCCTAATGCACTTGCAACAGCAGCACATAATCTATACAGTATAAAGGAAAAAGCCTACGTTAAGTCGGTAAATGTCGCACCTGCTCGATCTGATAATAGTAAACCTTTTGGAAGCGAAAATGTATCGGCAAGTTCGATGATTGTTAGTGATTCTTATCTTGCTGGAACAAGTTCGGAGGATTGGGCGATTATTACGCTCAAGAATAATTTAGGAACGAAAACGGGATGGCTTGGGTTACATTGGCAGTCTAGCAATTATTCATCATCACAGTTGGTGTATGCTTATGGCTATCCGAGCCAAATAAATGGTGCCGATGCGAGATATCGGATGTGTAAATCTTCTGGGTATATTAGAAGTCAGACTTCAAAATATCTCAAGGGCGATTGGGATTTGACAGGTGGCTTTAGTGGTGGTCCTCTTGTAGAATATATTTCTGGAGCTGGGTATGTAGCTATCGGAATCCATAAAGATGGAAGCACAATTGATGGTTCTTCATATCCAACTTCTTATACAGGGGCATTGAGAATAACACAATCGCTTTATACGCTGTTCCTTTCATACAGAGGTTGATAAAATGAAATGCAAACGGAAGATTATGGTTGGCATAGCATTTGTGGCAGTGGTTCTCTGCATTCTATTTCAATCGAATACATTCGGAAGAAAAAAATCGGAACTTATAATTGAAGAAGTTGACCTGAAGAACAATTGTATTTATGCGACTGCAAAAAATCAATTATATGATACGGATGACAATTATATAATTTATGGCGTATCAAACTACTTGAAAGGAAATCTTCAGTTGTCGTATCTTAAAGAAGGCGAAAGCATTCTTGTGATATCAAACGGTAAGGTGTTGCTATCAGATCCGTATCAATTTGATAAAATATACAGTATTCAACTGTTGCAATAGCGTTTCATTTTCTCAATAAATAATATAAGCTATTTACAGCTGCCTCCTCTGTTAAGTGGTGGTGCAGTGCTTATTCTCAATAACGATGCGATTGATGAAAATGATAGACCTTTTTGGAATTTAGAATTTTCTCAATAATCAAGCCCCCAAAATGGCAAACTTGAAATCATCGAGAGATACATAAAATATAGGGTTAAATCGACTTTCGTGTCGAAAAAAACAAGTGCTAGAAATAGCAAAATCCATTGAATTTTAGAACGACATTTATAAGAAACCAGTAGATTTGCCTGATGTTTGTGATTTCTTTGACCGTTGGGCCATTGATTTTGCACTACTATGAGCAAAGGAAAAACTTAAAATAAGCCAACAACCCGCCATTTGCAGCGACTGCAAGTAGCGGGTTGTTTGGCCTATTTAGAGGTTAGTCTTTCAGTTTGCCATGGTCACAACCGAGCGTGAGGTAGTGCTCTATCTCCCCGCTCAGCACCATCCGTGCGTACTCCAGCGGATTGTTGTATAGCAGCCAATCAAGTTCAGCTCGCTGTGCCGGGGTATTGCCGTACTCGTCCTCAATGGCGATACAATCAATGGAAAGGGTTGTGCCATCTTCAAATCGGGTTTCCACCCGGTTGGTGTCCATGTTGTAGCGGCAGGAAAGCGCTTTTTGAGAGTGATTAAGGTCGAAATTCTGATTTCGTTTCATTTGAATAGCTCCTTTAATGATTTTGAAATTTGATTTTCAACGAGATGAGGTCTCTTTTTTCTTTCTCCTAAGTCACCCAACCGCACTACCCTGCATCAGCCGATCGGACAGAGCCGACATTTCTTCCTCGGTCAAAATGCGCTTGGGCACACGCTCGGTGCGCTGCTTTTCTGCGGCAAGCTGCTCATCATAATACTGCTTCTATTTATCCTTTGGCAATCTCCAGATAAACGCTAAAATGGAGCATCTACTGCACATCCTAACTTAATATGCACTGAATAAAAGAAAAAGCCTTATATTTCAATCCATAGAGGCCAATCTGTGGTATAATTGGAGCAAGAGAACTGGAAAAAATCCAGCAAAAACCTTGTACCTGGAGGGCAGCTATGTATCGTTACAGCAATGGCCAGATCAGCTTGGCGGATTAATCGAGTATCTAATGCAGCAGGAGACCATCCTCCGGAAATGTGAGGCAGTGCTGGATCTACCGTCCGTGTATGAGAAAATGGTGCAGTTGTGCAGCAAAGAAGATAGTCGTCCGCCCCTCGCCCCAGCGTTCATCGTAAAGTACCTGCTGGTGAGTTTCCTGTACAGCAAACCATCGAACCGGCAGATCGGGCAGCGCACCCCTTCACCTCAAAGCTAACGAAGCTAATGAACTGCACGCTGCCACCAGCCTTCAGTACCTCCATCACAACTGCGACGTGGACGTTCAGTGCCGCCTCCCTGTCCTTTCTTCGTCAGGCCAGGCTTTTTTCGCAATAGTGGCGACGAATTCGTTCTTGCTGTTTTTCGTTTGAAAAGAGCCTTATGACCTGGGCGCTCTCCGGTCGTGGGTGGCGTAGTAGGCTCGCTTATTTTCGTACATGCAATAGTCGGCCTTGTCCAGCAGCGTTTGCATGATGCAGCCTTCATAATCGGCGGAGATCGCCCAACCGTAGGCGTAGCTGAGAGGAAGCTGATTGCCGTCACGGTTTGCAGCGTCGGCTTCCCTGCGCAGACTGTCCAGTATGCCCTCCACCTCCTGCCGGTCCGTATGGTAAATGACCGCCATAAATTCGTCGCCGCCGTATCTGCCCACGAAATGCTTTTCCGGGATCACCCGGCGTAAAAGCCGGGCAAAGCTCAGGATCAGTTGGTCACCCGCCGAATGACCCCTCGTATCGTTGACGGTTTTCAGATTGTTCAGGTCAAATATGACGCAGGCCGTAGGCTCCCGGAGAATTTCCCTGTTGTTGAGAAGCTCCTCGCAGGAGCCTTTGTTGGGCAGGCCGGTATGGATGTCGATGTATGCCTTCTGCTCCAGCAGTTGGTTTTTCCGGGCCATTTTCAGTGCCATGGCGGTCTGGAGCATGATCAGGATCACCAGGCACAGCATATCCAGTGCCGAGAGGATCTCAATAGTGCGGATCTTCATGGCGATCTTTTCTGAATAGTGTTCCGCGGCAGACACCGTTTCGTCCGCCATTTCAAAATAGGTCTCGCTCATGGCAACGATTTGGGTGTTCTCATATCCACGATGTCTGGCCGCCGCGACCTCCGCCTTGAGCCGCTCCCAGTAGGCACGCTGGCTGTCCAGCCTTTCCTGATAGGCCGCGTCCTTGAGCTTTACCAATTCGTAGTGCCCTTCTCCGGATGTCAGATTGCTTAAGATATCGTCTAAATACGCGATCAACTCATCGTTTCGGGTGCCTGTAATCTCCAGCTTTACCGCCCGCTGCGTGTCTCCGCGCACCAGCCCGGCATAATTGATGACGCGGGCCGTGCCCTTCAGGTTGCCGATCTCGACCATCATCAGAGCGACAAGGATCACCAAAATCAGCACAAGGCAGCTTTGCAGGATGCTGATGAGATTTTTGCGATCTATTTTTACATTTCCTTTTATCATAACGACCTCGATCACGGAACGACCATGATATTCTTTATTGCGAATCAGTCTTGACGAATACTTTACTCTGTAACGCACATCATGTCAATAACAATGGAAATTTTTCTACTGTCTCCCAAGAATGATCGGCATAAATAAAATGAAAAGCACGCACTTTATTGCTTGTTTCGGTTGGATGGCTTAGGCTTGTCAGGGATCGCCTCATCCGCCTTGGATGGGCGACCCCTGCGAGCCCCAACCAATTTCTCCGCTTTCTGGTTTTCAGGCATAGTCTTTTCTGCTTTCGGCGGACTGCCACGGCACAGCTTTTTCGGCTTCTATAATTGTAAGGGACATGGCTTTTCGCTGAATGGAAAGCGAAGCTGACCCGGGCTGGGGCGGTCTGTAATAAAGCGATATTTTTTTTGAAACTATCTTGACAAAATTTATCAAGATTGATATTATGGTATTAACAAGCAAGCGAAAAGAGGATGTGGAGCATGATCATCACCAAAGAGACGGACTACGCGCTGCGCATTTTGCGGGTGCTGATGGACGGGGAGAAGCATTCGGTGGCCGAGATGTCGGAAACGGAATTGATCCCCAATCAGTTTGCCTACCAGATTCTGCGCAAGCTCTCCGCCGGCAATTTGGTGCGGGTGAGCCGCGGCGCTCTCGGCGGCTGCGAGCTGTCCTGCGATCTGGACGCGACCTCCCTCTACGATCTCATGGGGGTCGTGGGGGAGCGGGGCATCCTGTGCGCCTGCATGGAGCCGGGATATGAATGCCGCTGGCATGACAAGCATGGGCGGTGCGCCATCCACTGTCAGCTGGCGGCTTTGCAGCAAAAGCAGGACGAGGCGTTCCGTGCCGTGAGCCTGCGCAGGCTGCTGACCGGCGGATCCGATCCCCAAGATACAAGCAAGCTGTAAAATTTTAAAAGGAGGTACCCGTATGCTGTTTCAAACCACGTCGGCGCACGAAGAGCTGCGCGCGAAGATCCGGAGTTTTGCGGAGGAGGAGATCAAGCCACTCGCATTTTTAATGGATCAGAACAATGAGTTTCCCGAGGAGGCTGTCAAGAAGCTGGGTAAGCTGGGCTGGATGGGCATTCCCTACCCCAAGGAGTACGGCGGTGCCGGTCTTGATGCTCTGAGCTACGCCATCGCGGTGGAGGAGCTGGCCCGTGTGGACGGCGGCACGGGCGTAATCCTCTCCGCCCACGTCTCCCTCGGCTCATGGCCCATTTTCGCCTATGGCACCGAGGAGCAGAAGAAGAAATATCTGGTTCCGCTGGCCAAGGGCGAGAAGATCGGCGCCTTCGGCCTTACGGAGACCAACGCCGGATCCGACGCCGGCGGCACGGAGACCACAGCGCTGGATAAGGGGGACTACTACCTCCTCAACGGCGGCAAGATCTTCATTACCAACGCCCCTAAGGCGGACACCTATGTGGTTTTCGCCGTCACCACGCCGGACATCGGCACCCGGGGCATCTCCGCTTTCATCGTGGAGAAGGGCTGGAAGGGCTTTGAGTTCGGCGACCACTATGACAAGATGGGTATTCGCTCCTCCTCCACGGCGGAGCTGATCTTCAACAACGTGAAGGTTCCCAAGGAAAACCTATTGGGCAAGGAGGGTGAGGGCTTCAAGATTGCCATGTCCACGCTGGACGGCGGACGCATCGGCATCGCCGCGCAGGCGCTGGGCATCGCCCAGGGCGCGTTTGAGCACGCGTTGAGCTATTCCAAGGAGCGCGTCCAGTTCGGCAAGCCCATCGCGGCCCAGCAGAGCATCGCCTTCAAGCTGGCAGATATGGCAACCAAGCTGCGCTGCGCCCGGTTCCTCATCTACTCCGCGGCGGAGCTGAAGGAGCAGCACGCACCTTACGGCATGGAGTCCGCCATGGCGAAGATGTACGCCTCGGACATCGCGCTGGAGGTCACCAACGATGCCTTGCAGATCCACGGCGGCAGCGGCTACCTCAAGGGCATGGAGGTGGAACGGGCCTACCGCGACGCCAAGATCACCACCCTCTACGAGGGCACTAACGAGATCCAGCGGGTGGTCATCGCCTCTCATCTGTTGGGCAGGCTGGGCAAGAGCTCCGGCGGCGAGAGCCGTTCGGCGGCCAAGAAACCCGCGCCCATCACCGGCATTCGCAAAAAGACCATCTTCCGGGAGGGGGATGCTGCCCAGCAGGTGGCCGACCTTGTGGCGGCGCTGAAGAAGGATGGTCACGACTTCTCCGTGGGCATCCCTATGGATACGCCCATCCCGCAGGCGGAGCGGGTGGTCTCCGCGGGCAAGGGCATCGGGGAGAAAAAGAACATGAAACTGGTAGAGTCGCTGGCCAAGGCCGCCGGCGCGGCCATCGGTTCTTCCCGCCCTGTGGCGGAGACTCTCAAATATCTGCCGCTGAACCGCTATGTGGGTATGTCCGGTCAGAAGTTCACCGGCAATCTGTACATCGCCTGCGGCATCTCCGGCGCATCCCAGCACCTTAAGGGCATCAAGGACGCCTCCACCATCGTGGCCATCAATAAGAACGGTAACGCGCCTATCTTCAAGAACTGCGACTACGGCATCGTGGGCGATGTGGAGGAGATCCTGCCCCTGCTCACTGCCGCGCTGGATAGCGGCGAAAAGCTGCCCGCGCCGCCCATGGTAAAGATGAAGCGGCCCACGCCGCCGAAGCCCGCCCCCATCGGCGACCGCTACGTCTGCAGCGGCTGCGGCTACGAGTATGTGCCGGAGTTGGGCGACGAGGACGGCGAGATCGCGCCCGGTACGCTCTTTGAGCAGCTTCCCGCCGAGTGGGTGTGTCCCGAGTGCGCGGAGACGAAGGATCAATTTGTAAAGGCTTGAGGCCGTGAAGGAGGCAAGATAAGATGTATTGCGTGCGTAAAGTAACGAACGACCTCTACTGGGTGGGCGCCAACGACCATCGCCTGGCCCTGTTTGAAAACTGCTTTCCCATTCCCCGGGGCGTAAGCTACAACGCCTACTGCCTGCTGGATGAAAAGACGGTGCTCTTTGACACGGTGGACTGGTCTGCCTGCCGCCAGCTTTTGGAAAATCTGGCGTATGTGCTGGATGGCCGCGAGCTGGACTACCTGCTGGTCAACCATCTGGAGCCGGATCACGCCGCCTGCATCGAGGAGATCCTGCTACGCCATCCCAAGGTGAAACTGATCTCCAATGAGAAGGCATTCATGCTCATGCGGCAGTTCGGCTTCCATGTGGACGGACATGAGTGCATCGAGGTGAAGGAGGGCGACACCTTCTCCTTCGGCAAGCACACCGTCACCTTTGTGGGCGCGCCTATGGTTCACTGGCCGGAGGCCATGGTGACCTTTGACGTCACCGACGGCGTCCTCTTTTCCGCCGACGCCTTCGGCACCTTCGGCGCGCTGGACGGCAAGCTGTTCGCCGACGAGGTGGACTTCGAGCGGGACTGGCTGGACGACGCCCGCCGTTACCTCACCAACATCGTGGGCAAGTACGGCCCCCACATCCAGCTCCTGCTGAAAAAGGCCGGCGGCGTTTTGGATCAGATCAAGTACATCTGCCCGCTCCACGGCCCCGTGTGGCGCAAGGATCTGGGCTGGTTCATTGAAAAGTACGACACATGGAGCCGCTATGCCCCTGAGACCCAGGGCGTGCTCATCGTCTACGCCTCTATGTACGGCAACACGGAGAACGCGGCGCAGGCGCTGGCGACGTCGCTCTGCGATAAGGGCATGAGCAAGGTGGCGATGTACGATGTGTCCTCCACTCATGTCTCCCAGCTGATCTCCGAGGCGTTTAAGTACAGTCACATTGTCCTGGCCTCTGTGACCTACAACCTCGGCATCTACCCTGCCATGCATGACTTCCTCATGGATATGAAGGCACTGAATCTGCAAAACCGCACCTTTGCCATCATTGAAAACGGCTCATGGGCGGTGAAGTCCGGTGACCTCATGCAGAAATTCGTCAACAATGAGCTTAAGAACATGACGGTGCTCAACGAGCGGCTCAGCCTCGCCTCGTCCATGGGCACGGACAAGCGCACTGAGCTGGAAGCACTGGCGGACGCCATTCTGGAATCTATGAAGTAACTGGCAGGAAAGCCAAAACCAAGACAACAGACAACAAACAGCCCTGCCGCGTCGGCTGCAGAAAAACCGGCTTTCAAAAACAGAGCGGGCAAGCGTGATACTGCGCTTGCCCGCTCTTTGCCCAAAAGGACATGAGAAGTGACCGGAGAAGATGAGAGGATCGAAATGGAGATCAGAAAACGAAACGGGGAGTCTGTTCCCTTTCAACAGGAGAAAATTTTCAACGCCATGAAAAAGGCGTTTGACGGACAGGGCAAGGAGATTGGGAGCAGAGAGATGGATGAGATCCTCGCCACCGTTCTCAACAATCTCTCCGTCACAGTGCCGCTCACCGTAGAACGTGTGCAGGACGAGGTGGAGCGAACGCTCATGGAGCGCGGACACTATGAGGTGGCCAAGGCGTACATCCTCTACCGCGAAAAGCGGTCTGCGCTGCGCCGTGTCCGGCATACCATCGCGCGGACGGTGGGGGATGACTCGCTTGACGAGGTGCTGCGCCGCATCCAGATGGATTTTACCGAGGAAGTCTACTCCCTCGCGGCGCTTCAAATGAAGTTTGAGAGTTTCTGTCGTCTGGGTATGACGGAGGATGAGCGGGCTGAGGCACTGACCAAGGCGGCGGTAGAGCTGACTACGGCAGAGGCACCCAAGTGGGAGTTCATCGCGGCGCGGCTTCTGAACCACTCCTTTCGCTGTCGCAACGCACAGGAATGGGAGGGGCGCGGCGTTGGCGACCTCTATGGCAAGCTTCGCTATCTGACGGATAAGGGACTCTACGGTGACTATATCCTTGCCCACTATACCCACGAGGAAATTGCCATGGCGGAGGACTTTCTCTGCCCGGAACGGGACGAGCTATTCACCTACTCCGGCCTTGACCTGCTGCTCAAACGCTATGTGATCCAGTCACGCAGCCGCGTGCCGCTGGAAACACCGCAGGAGATGTTTTTGGGTATCGCGCTGCATCTTGCTATGAACGAAGGCTCTGATCGCATGGGGTGGGTAAAACGCTTTTACGATATGCTCAGCCGTATGGAGGTCACGATGGCGACACCTACCATGTCCAACGCACGAAAGCCCTACCATCAGCTTTCAAGCTGCTTTGTGGACACTGTGCCGGACAGTCTGGACGGCATCTACCGCTCGCTGGACAACTTCGCAAAGGTCTCTAAATTCGGCGGTGGAATGGGGATGTACTTCGGTAAGGTGCGCGCTGCAGGCAGCACCATCCGCGGCTTTCAAGGGGCGGCGGGCGGTGTTATCCGCTGGATCCGGCTGGTCAACGACACCGCCGTGGCGGTGGATCAGTTGGGGATGCGGCAGGGCGCTGTGGCGGTTTACTTAGACGCATGGCACCGGGATCTGCCGGAATTCCTTCAACTGCGCACCAACAACGGCGACGACCGCATGAAGGCACATGATGTGTTTCCCGCCGTGTGCTATCCGGATCTCTTCTGGCGACTGGCGGAGGAGAACATAGACGCGCCGTGGCATCTCATGTGTCCGCATGAGATCCTCACGGTCAAGGGCTACGCACTGGAGGATTACTGGGGTACAGAATGGGAGAAGCGGTATCTGGACTGCGTCAATGACCCGCGCATCGAAAAGCGCAGCGTCACCGTCAAGGACATCGTGCGGCTGGTGCTTCGCTCGGCAGTGGAGACCGGCACACCCTTCGCTTTTAATCGCGACAGTGTAAATCATATGAACCCAAACGGCCACACGGGAATGATCTATTGCTCCAATCTCTGTACGGAGATCGCGCAGAACATGGCACCCATCGAGCACATCAGCACTGAGGTGCACACGGAGAACGGCGACACAATTGTGGTGACGGCCACACGCCCAGGTGAGTTTGTGGTCTGCAACCTGGCGAGTCTGTCTCTCGGTAATCTGCCGGTGGAGGACGAGGCCTATATGGAACGCACGGTGGAAACGGCCATCCGCGCACTGGATAATGTGATCGACCTCAACTTCTACCCGTTGGAATACGCGCGGCTTACCAATCAGAAGTACCGCAGCATCGGCCTGGGCGTCAGCGGCTACCACCACATGCTGGCAAAGCGCGGCATCCGCTGGGAGAGCGATGAGCACCTTGCCTTCACCGACGCAGTGTTCGAGTTCATCAACTACGCCGCCGTCAAGGCGGACACAGCACTGGCACGGGAAAGGGGTCGTTACGCGCTCTTTGAGGGCAGCGACTGGCAGACTGGCGCGTATTTTGAAAAGCGGGGTTATACCTCCGAAAAGTGGCGGGCGCTTGCGAAAACGGTGGCGGTGCAGGGAATGCGCAACGCCTATCTGCTGGCGGTCGCACCGACCTCCAGCACATCTATCCTCTCCGGCACGTCGGCGGGCATAGATCCAATTATGAAGAAATTCTTTTTAGAGGAAAAAAAGGGCAGCATGCTGCCCCGCGTTGCTCCGGAGCTTTCTATGGACACATGGTGGTACTATAAGGCAGCGCATCTGATCGACCAAAGCTGGTCGGTACGCGCCGCGGGCCTTCGCCAGAGACATATTGACCAGGCGCAGAGCATGAATCTCTATATCACCAACGACTATTCCATGCGTCAGGTGCTCAGACTGTATTTGGAGGCGTGGAGGGCCGGCGTCAAGACCATTTACTATGTCCGCAGCAAGGCCCTTGAGGTCGAGGCCTGCGAAAGCTGCTCGTCATAAGGAGGATAGCATGACGGAACTGAAGAAAAAGCCCCTCTTTAACCCGGAGGGCGACCCTGATGTGCGCCTGCGGCGCATGATCGGCGGCAATACCACCAACCTCAATGACTTCAACAATATGAAGTACGCTTGGGTCAGCGACTGGTACCGGCAGGCCATGAACAACTTTTGGATTCCTGAGGAGATCAATCTCTCGCAGGATGTGAAGGACTATCCCCGCCTGCTGTCAGCCGAGCGCAGCGCCTACGATAAAATTCTGAGTTTTCTTGTCTTTTTGGATTCCATTCAGACAGCGAACCTGCCTAATATCGGCGCCTACATTACCGCCAACGAGGTCAATCTCTGCCTGTCCATTCAGGCGTTTCAGGAGTGTGTCCACTCACAGAGCTACAGCTATATGCTCGACACCATCTGTTCCCCCGTGGAGCGCAATGACATCCTCTACCAATGGAAAACGGACGAGCATCTGCTGCGCCGCAACACCTTCATTGGGGACTGCTACAACGAGTTTCAGGAGCGGAAGGACGCTCCCACGCTACTGCGCGTGATGATGGCAAACTATATTTTGGAGGGCATCTATTTTTACAGCGGCTTTATGTTCTTCTACAATCTCTCCCGAAACGGGAAGATGCCCGGCTCGGCGCAGGAGATTCGCTACATAAACCGCGATGAGAACACGCACTTGTGGCTGTTCCGCAATATCATCACGGAGCTGCAAAAGGAGCAGCCGGAGTTATTCACCGCCGAGAGCGTACAAGCGCTGCGCGAGATGATGCGTGAGGGCGTGGAGCAGGAGATCGCATGGGGGCATTATGTAATCGGCGACGACATCCCGGGGCTGAACCGGCAGATGATCAGCGATTACATCCGCTATCTCGGCAACCTCCGCTGGACGAGCCTTGGCTATCCTGCATTGTATCCAGGCTTTGAGAGCGAACCGGAGAGCATGGAATGGGTCAGCCAGTACGCCGACGCCAACATGGTCAAGACCGATTTCTTTGAGGCACGCAGTACCGCCTACGCCAAGAGCACCGCACTGATAGACGATTTATAAGAAAACCAAAGACATCAGAATAGGAGATACTACTATGAATTACAGCGCTATGATTCAAAATCGCAGATCCGTTCGCGCATTCCGCGAAAAGGAAGTTCCGAGCGAGGCTATCGGCCAGCTCCGATCCTACTATGAAAAGACCTGCCCCCGTCTTGTCCCGGAGATTGCAACGGAGCTGATCGTCTTGGACAAGGATGCACAGCCGGCGCTGGAGAGCTCAGCGGGTTATAATCAATTTCTCATCGGAGCACCGCACTACCTGCTCCTTATGTCTGCCCCGCATTCCTATGCGGCCATCAACGCCGGCTACATGATGGAAGATCTCGTCCTCAAGCTGACTGAGTTGGACATTGACACCTGCTGGATGACCTTCACCGACAGCGACAAAATCAAAAAGGCACTGTCTCTCGCCACCCCGTTAGAGGTGGCGGCAATCGTTGCCTTTGGCTACGGGGAAAAGACCGCAAAAAAGCTGCGGCTGAATATCCTAAGTATGTCTCAGATCGATGTGCGGGCCGAACAGCAGTACTACGCGCCCAAAAAGGGCGTGCACGATTTGGTTCACATGGGGAGCTGGAGCAACAAGTCTGGGCTTGACGAGATGATGGACTTCTACGACGATATGCTCTGGCAGTCCTTCTACGCCGCTTCGCTCTCCCCCAGCTATCTCAACCGTCAGCCCTATGGCTTCCTTGTGCAGGATCACAGCATCTATTTGGTGCAGCAGGAGGATGCCTACACCGATAATTTGGATGCCGCATTGGATCTCGGTATTGTCATGCTCCACTTCTCCGCTGTCGCCTCCCAGTGGGCGGGGCAGGTACGCTGGGAACTTTCACCTGCTGCGCCCGACGGCCTGCCGGAAGGACTTCGCTCCGCTGCGGTGTACCACATGTAACGACTCTGGGGGAAGCAAGGCAACGGTAAAATGCGCGACCGCCGATCCGCGGTTGAGCGTATGTTTCATTAGAAAAGAAGAACCTATCAGTCAGAGTCTGAGTAAGGAAAATAGGAGGTATTTTTTATATGGCTATCCAAACGGTAACAGATGCCATCCGCTATGTAGGGGTGGATGATAACACATTGGCACTCTTTGAAAACCAGTACCCCGTCCAGCCTATGGGAGTGAGCTACAACTCCTATGTCATTCTGGATGAGAAGATTGCCGTGATGGACAGCGTGGACGCACGGGCAACGGAAGAATGGCTTTCCAATGTGGCGCGGGTGTTGGAGGGGCGCAGGCCCGACTATCTTGTGGTCACACACATGGAGCCGGATCATTCCGGCAGTCTCATGCGGCTGGCACAAAAGTACCCGGAGATGAAGATCGTGGGAAACGCGAAAACATTTACCCTGATCAAGCAGTTCTTCGGCACAGGTGCATTGTCGGAAGACCGTATGCTGGAGGTTGGCGAAAGAGATACGCTTTCCTTGGGTTTGCACCGGCTGCGCTTTCTGCTGGCGCCGATGGTACACTGGCCGGAGGTGATGACAGCGTATGAAGAGGAGGAAAAGATCCTGTTCTCGGCGGATGCCTTCGGCCGCTTCGGTTCACTGGAACGGACTGCCCGTGCCCCCTGGGCGCCGCAGGCCCGGCGGTATTATTACAACATCATCGGAAAGTATGGTGCACAGGTGCAGGCGCTGCTGAAAAAAATCTCCGCGCTGGAGATCAAAACGATCTGCCCGCTCCATGGTCCCGTGCTTACAGAAGGGCTGGAGGAGTGTCTGCGGCTCTATGATCTCTGGTCACAATGGGAACCAGAAGAATCGGAGAGCATACTGATTGCCCACGCATCCATCCATGGAAATACTGCCCATGCGGCGAAGACCCTCAAGGGTAAATTAGAGAAAAAAGGCGTACAGGTCAACATATGTGATCTCACTGTGACAGATCTTTCCTACGCTGTTGCCAGTGCATTCTACTGCGGGAAGTTGGTTTTAGCCAGCTCCACCTATGACGGAGGACTGTTTCCGCCCATGAGGGAGTTTTTGGAACATTTACGGACAAAGGGATTCCGAAACCGCCGGGTTGGCCTTATTGAAGACGGCTCTTGGGCACCTGCTGCCGCGCGGCTGATGCGCACCAAATTGGAGGAGATGAAGGATATCCACCTTTACGAAACGGTAGTGTCTCTGCGTGGTGCATTGAACCAAACCAGCGAAGCGCAGATGGACGCTCTAGTGGCTGAGCTCTGCGCAGAATAAGCTGCAACAAACCGCAGCTATTCTCGTACAGATGATGGTCTTACTCATCTGCTTATGTCCCAAGGGCAGAGTACCGTCATCTCAGGTTGAGGTCACGATGTGGTGTGGGGCGAGACCGGAGTCTTGAGAATACCCAAACAAAGGAAAGGAGCTGGCAGATATGGCAGCTATGAACATGAATCAGGAGCAGTTTGAGCAGGCGATCCGGGAGGAAAAGCCCGTTTTGGTGGATTTCTGGGCGCCCTGGTGCGGCTACTGCCGGAGGATCGGCCCCGCGTATGAGAAGATCGGAGAGGAATACGCGGACAGCCTCGCCGTCGGCAAGATCAACATTGACGAGGAGCCGCGGCTGGCGGGGGCCGAGGGGATCGAGGACATCCCAACTCTGGTGCTGTACCGGAACGGAAAGGCCGTGGATTCCATCACCGCGCCCGGCTCAAAGGCAGAAATCGACCGTTTCATTCAGGAAGCCTTGGCGAAATAACGGAGGGTTCAGATATGAACAACAATCATGTTTATGATATGCTCGTGGTGGGGGGCGGACCGGGCGGCTACACCGCCGCCCTGTACGCGGCACGGGCGGGGCTGGACACCATCGTGCTGGAAAAACTGTCCGCCGGAGGGCAGATGGCCCTGACCGAGCAGATCGACAACTATCCTGGCTTTGAGGACGGGATCGACGGCTTCTCTCTGGCGGAGAAGATGCAAAAGCAGGCGGAGCGCTTCGGGGCACGCAGCGAATACGCAGAAGTCCTCCGCATGGATCTGACGGCGGTTCCCAAGCTCGTGGAGACCAGCGAGGGGATCTTTCTGGGGAAAACCGTGGTGCTGGCCACCGGTGCGAACCCCAGAACGCTGGGCGTGGCCAGAGAGTCGGAACTGGTGGGCCGAGGCGTGGCCTACTGCGCCGCCTGCGACGGGATGTTTTACAAGGGCAAAACGGTGGTCGTGGTGGGCGGCGGCAATTCCGCCGCGGCAGATGCCCTCCTTCTCAGCCGCGTGGCGAAAAAAGTGATCCTCGTCCACCGCAGAGACACCCTGCGGGCCACCAAGATCTATCACGAGCCGCTGGCACAGGCCGAAAACGTGGAATTCCGTTGGAACAGCGTCGTTTCCGCGCTGCTTTCCGGGGACAGGCTGACCGGCGTCCGCCTGCGGGACACCGTCACCGGTGAGGAAAGCGTGGTGGACTGCGACGGCGTATTTGTCAGCGTGGGCCGACAGCCCGCCACGGCGCTGGCGGTGGGTCAACTGGAGCTGGACGGCGGCGGCTATATCGTGGCCGGAGAGACCACGGAAACCAGTATTCCCGGCGTTTACGCCGTGGGCGACGTGCGGACGAAGCCCCTCCGTCAGGTGGTCACCGCCGTGGCGGACGGCGCGGTGGCAGTTCACATGGCGGAGAAATATATCGCGGAAAACCGATAAGGGAGGTAGATTCAAAAAGCCATGTTTAAGGTCAGGCCGGATACGACCGCAGCGGGAATGCCGACATATCTGCAAGGCAAACTGCCAGAGTGATGGCAGATAAGATAACCCATGTAAGATCGGGAGATGTGTTGTCTCTCCATATCCAGTCCACACAACAGTGAGCAACTGAACACAAAACACAGCCACAGATGTACTCTGCGGCTGTGTTTTTATGCGTAGTATTACCGCGTGACAAGCGGTTTTACTGTGACGGCGTCACATAATTTGAGAAAATCGGCTTCGAGGCAGCTTTTGGAGCACAAGCCCTTTGTGGTTGTTGACAGAGAAAAAAATATAGGTATAATAAAAGCAAAATAATAAGATTCATTCTTGCATTTGGAGAGTTGGCGGTATGCCAAAATACGCAGAGGAGATATTGGCCGCCGCAACGGAGCTGCAGCAGCATCCCAAGGCGGAGCAGGTGTTCCTGGAGATGAAAAGGGAGCATCCCAGCATCGCTCTGGGTACGGTATACCTGCCCCCCATGCCGGGAGCAGGAAAAGACAATCTTATGGAGGAGAAGTATCATGAACGCTAACGTATCTCTTCTGCTCAACGAGCAGATCAATAAGGAGTTCTACTCCGCCTATCTGTATCTGGACTTTGCCAACTACTACGCCGCCGTCGGACTGGACGGCTTTGAGAACTGGTACCGAGTACAGGCGCAGGAGGAACGGGATCACGCCATGCTGTTTTGTCAGTATTTGCAGAATAACGGCGAGGGCGTCACCTTTGAGGCTATCGCAAAGCCGGAGTGGGAACGAGGCGACCACATGGCCCCGCTGAAAAGAGCACTGGAACACGAGATGCTGGTCACCGCCAGCATCAATGCCATCTACGCCGCCGCATACGAGGTCAGGGACTTCCGCACCATGCAGATGCTGGACTGGTTCATCAAGGAACAGGGTGAGGAGGAGAAGAACGCCGCTGACCTCATTACCAAGATGGATTTGTTCGGCGGTGACAGCAAGGGGCTGTATATGCTAAACAGCGAGCTGAAGGCACGGGTCTACACCGCGCCCTCGCTGGTGCTGTAAGCCCCGCGTGTCTGCGGGATTTCGCATCAGGCAAAAGGCAGACTACATACAGGTGGCCTGCCTTTTCTTCCACCAGATGGTTAGTGCCGGTTAACTATGTATAAAACAGAAAGGACTTCAGAACTTGAACAAGGAAAAGGAAACCGAAACCGAAACCGTTACCCTCATGGTGCGCCGGTATTGTTGTGGCGTGCATTGGACAAGGGGCGAGGCGCTTTGTCCGGCGTGCAATGCACTGCTGGAATACGCCAGAGAACGGCGGGACAGATGCCAGCACGGGAAAATTTAGTGGCACTTTGAATCCTTTCCGAGAGGCACAATGGCGTTTCTTACTACAACTGCATCGGCACTGTCTCTTTTCTCACAGCTGTTTATCATAAACTGTTGTACGATAGAGGGGTCAAGCCATGTGGCACCCAAACGCACATCAATTTCAGATGCCTCCAGATCTTTGGGCTGTGCCTTGGTCAGTGCGTCCACATTAACCTTGAACTCCGGGTGACTTTCCGCAGCAAGCTGTGCCATCCGCAGCTTATCGCGTACATTACCCGAAAGGTATTCGTCCGCAGTCTGCCAGCCCGCTTCCGGGTCGGTGGGGTCGGCGGCAGGGTCCTTGAAGATCACACCAGACAATTCAGTGGTGATGCGCCCGTACTCGTCGGGTGTGCCCAGCAGTTCTGCCATATAGGGCAAGTCCACCTTGCCATGCTCCCCGATGGACACCGCCAACGCTTCACTGGGGGTATCCACGCTGGTAACGGTGCTCTCCGGGCGAATCGTCCGTTTCGTGAACATCGCTGCCTTAGATTTAAGCTGCCCCTGCTCGTCCAGATTTTCCAGCGAACACAGCAGATAATACGAGGAATCCTGCTCAAACAGCCGCCCATTTTTGCGGTCGTTCAGCAGACCGTATTTTGCGGTAAAAGCATCGTAGGCGGCGTTCAAATGCTCCTGCGTTGCCTTGATGTCCTCGTCCGGGTAGTCGTTCAACTGCTGGTCGATCAGGTCATTGACGATCTGCCGCAGTTCCACCATGCCGGTGACACGTCCCTTGGCGGTGTCGGACAGTTCTACCTGCGTCATCACGGAATTTTCCCGGTAGAAAACTTCGCCGTCCACTACGGTATAGGAGAAGTTTTTGACCTCCGGGTCAGCCGGGAGAATGTGCTTCTCATTTTCGACATCCGCAATATCTGGTGTTTCCACCTCAACTTCGGCGTATTGCCCCTCAATATGCTGTACCGCTTCTGCAAGCTGGTCGGCAAGGCTGATGCCCTCAAGGGGCACAACCGTCAGTTCCTCTCGTCCATACTGGGTGCTTTCGGTGGAGAGTACGCCCAGAACCATCTCCGGGTGGTCTGCGAAATACTGGTTGATGGCAAAGCCATCTTCTGTTTTGCCCAACTGCACCCAGTCCGGCTCATGGTCGATGGGGCGGTCACGCTTCTGCAAGAAGATGATGTCGCTGACAACATCCGTACCAGCGTTGGCACGGAAAGCGTTGTTGGGCAGACGAATGGCCCCCAGCAAATCGGCTCGTTCTGCCATGTGCTTGCGGGCAGAAGAATCTTTACTGTCCAGCGTGTAACGACTGGTAACAAACGCCACCACGCCGCCCGGACGCACTTGGTCGATGGCCTTGGCGAAAAAGTAGTTGTGGATAGAAAATCCCAGCTTGCTATACGCCTTATCGTTGACCTTGTACTGACCAAAAGGCACGTTGCCCACCGCCAAATCGTAGAAATCACGTCGGTCGGTGGTCTCAAAGCCTGCCACGGTAATGTCTGCCTGCGGATACAGCTTTTTGGCGATGCGCCCGGTAATGGAATCCAGCTCTACGCCGTACAGCCGGCTATCTGCCATGCTGGTGGGCAGCATTCCAAAGAAATTGCCCACACCCATAGACGGCTCCAGAATGTTGCCGCTGCGGAAACCCATGCGCTCCACGGCATCGTAAATACTACGGATGACGGTGGGGCTGGTATAGTGGGCGTTCAGGGTGCTGGAACGGGCAGCAGCGTACTCATCCTCGGAAAGCAGTCCTTTCAGTTCGGCGTATTCCTTTGCCCAATTATCTTTGCCGGGGTCAAAAGCGTCTGCCAAACCGCCCCAGCCCACATACTGCGAAAGCACCTGCTGCTCCTCGGCGGTGGCACCCCGGTGCTTCTCTTCCAGCTTGAACAGGGTACGGATGGCTTCGATGTTCCGGGCGAATTTCTGTTTGGGGCCTCCGACACCCAAATCATCATCCGTGATGTGGAAGTTCCCGGCAAGATCAAGTGTGGATCGTTCCGGTTCAACTGCATCCAGAGTAGGTGATTTTGAGCCAATCGTCTGGATCACAATATCATAAGGCATACGGTTTTCTTCAGCAGGGTATATGGCAACCGTTTTTACAGTATCATCTGGCTGCGTAGTAACCTGTTCATTCTGCCGCAAGCCCTCCTCGAATTGTTGCTTATTGACAACTTCGTTATCCCATGACTGCCCGTGCGCACTGGTGTCGATGCGCACATCCGTTTCACCCACATAGCCAACTTTCCCCTCAATAGTTCGAGTGGGGAGTTCGACCACAACATTGTCACCGACCTTGTAATCGGGCAGGGGGGATTCCATCATATCCTGCTCCTCGTACAACTCCCGGACAAGTGCCAGCGGTTCCTCCCGGAAAACTGGTATCCGCATTTCTGCCAGTGCCACATCCTGCAGGGTCACGCTACCCCTATCATAGTTTACCGTATCCACTCGGAAGGCTCGTCCCTCCATGTGGATGGTAGTGCCCAGCGGCAGATAATCTTCCCGGCGCAGGTACTTCGTCTGGTGGTGGGTGCCGTCCTCGTTCAGTCCGGCAAGGTAGATGTTCTCGCCGCACTGCCACAGTTGTTTGGCACGGTATGCCCACTGGTCGCGGGGAAAACCGGTGACCGGGACTGTGCCCAATTCCGTTTCCTTTTTCAGCAGCTTTCCACCTACAAGTTCGCAGACCTTCCGGGCATCCTCGCCGTAAAACTCAAACTGACCGCCCTGTTCAAAACCTACCAACGCATCCGGGTGCTGTTCCTTCAGGGCGTTGTACTCGGAGGCGGCATCCAACGGCAACAGTGCCGGGCGTTCCTCTGCTTTGCTGTGGTAGTGCTCCAGTTCCTCGTCTGTGACACTGACGAGTTCCGAAAAATCCAGTGCTTCCAACTCGGTCTCGGTCAGTTCTTCCAGACTTTCGTACTGGCGTTCGTCTATCAGCACCTCGCCCAGATACCGCTCCACACGGTATCCCACCAAATCCACATTAACTTGAATGGGAATATCCTCATCGGTGGCGTTGGTGTAGGCAACGCCGATCTTGGACAGGTCAGAAAAGTCCGGCTCAGAATCATATTCTTCCTGACAAAATTCCCGGATCAGGTTTTTTGCATGGGTCAGGGTGGCATCTGGCTCTGCGCTGACGGGCGGCGTGTAATGCTCCTTTTCCTTGTCCGTCAGGTAGCGGTCGGACTGGATCATCAGGTCGATATACTTTTCCACCTGTGCCCATTTCAGGGTGATCTTCTGGTGATCGGGGTAATGGTCAAATTCCAGCCCCTTCCAGTCATGGTTGACGAATCCCCTGCTGCCGTCCAGAAAATCATAGGAGTGCCCACCAGTGCCGTACTCTTTTGCCAACGCCTTGGCACGGAGGCTGCGGTCTGGCTGGGCCTGATACAGCGTCATAATGCGCTGCTTACCGCCCTCAAATCCTGAACCGTGCTTGCGCAGTTCGTTCTCAATTTCCGCTTGCGACAAAACAAAAGCGGAGGGCGTTTTTTCGCTCTCCGCTTGGTCGATGGCTTCAATTTGCTGGACTTCGGTGGGAATGTGGGCATCGAAGAAACTTAACTGTAAATCAGTTCGTTCAGCACCAGTTCCTCGGCCTGTGCTTTCAGACTGTTCATGTGCTGCACCCACCCAATCTGATGCTGCTCCTTGTTCGGAGCCGGGTTCTGCTTCAGCAGTCCCTGCATGGTCTGCTGCATCTGGCTCTCTGCGGTCTGCTCCACCTCCATCAGGTGCGGGTACAGGCTCCCGTTCAGGAGCATCGTGTTGTACAGCACCGGGCGATGGTTCATCAGGTACGTCCGGCGCAGCCTGCCGTACTTGCCCAGCGGCTTCCGGGGCTGGTTCAGGGTCAGGTTCGGGAGCTGGTAGTCCCCGACGGTCGAGTAAGTCACGTTCTTGCTGTTCATACTGGCTTGCTCCACCAATATAGCGATTGCGGCGGCGTGTTCTGCCCGCTGTTCACCACTACAACGGTGAAAAGGGGGCGTTTTGGCAAACGCAGCGAAAATTTTTTTATTTTCCCTGTCTGCTCCCTACAACAATCCGGCGGTGTGGTTTGCCAAAGATTTTTGAAAATGGGCGCAAAAAAAGCAGTAAACCTTTTCAAGATTTACTGCTTATCTGCCGCTGTGATGGGCGGCGGTATTAAATTGTCAGCCGTTTTTCAAATGGAATTTATCTGCAATCGCTTTCTTTCCGCTTTCCAATTCCTTTTCTGTAATCTTCCATAATCCTAACGCAATGATCTGCTATCTTTTGCATTCCGAGTTCTTCAAAAAAGGCAATTTGTATTTTCATCAGTTCTTCACAAACAGTCAACTTCTGCTCATCCATATTGCTAATAGCAAGCCATGGGAACGCTTTATATTTCTTAGTGTCCCCAATGAGAAAATTGTACCCTATCAACTCATTTTCACGGAAAACGAAATAGAATTGTGGGCCTGAACCTGGAACTGACTTTTCCATAATTTGCTGCATTGTTCTCACGCCGCCGTATGCCGGAAAAAAACCTATTCGCTCAAGAGCATTTAATATGTCAATCCTTTTATCTGTGGGTATGTCTCTATAATTGATAATCTGTTCCATTTGCTCTACCCTCATTGAAGTTTAATTTGTCAGGCTCTAATTATACAACTTTTCTGTTTAGCGGTCAAAGCGGAACTTCAACAGGCTTTCTATCAGTTGCCTGACGATATGCTCCTGCATATCCGTGTTAATCTGTCCGTCCATTTTCGCACAAGAGCGGACATATCCCGCATAATGGGATAGGACGGCGGCAACAGCTTCCGGGTCGCCCTCGCTTGCCTTAACGATTGTCTCATAGGGAAGTAGCTGGCTCATAGGACAAACCCTCCAACTCTGCCCGTAGCCGCCGTAAAATCATCTGAATACGCCGCCCGGTTGTGTTGCCAGCCCGTCCATATCTCCGTCCAATCTCCCTATGCGTCAATCGTTGGAAGTAGTACAAGAAAATGATTTCCTGTTCCATCTGTGATAGTGCGGACAGGGCTGCGGCAAGCTCTGGACTTTCCAAAAGCACCATCTGACCACAGACGAAAAGCGGATAGCTGGTCATGCCGGATTGCTCCGCAAAGTATTTATCTGTGGTACTGAATGGATAGTGTTTTTCTTCTATCAGATATTCAAGCGAGATTTCCCGCTTGCGGCGGCTCCGTATGCTCCGGGCTGCGTCTATGGCAGCGTGGCGAATAACAGTCTTGCAAAAGGCATCGTGTGTATGCCGGATATGTTCTTGATACTTTTCGTGTTCGGTCATGGAAAATCCCCCTTTCTGAATAATGGCAGAGGGCGGCAGCATCTTGTGCTGTCGCCCTCTTGATTACCGAACAGCAAAGACGGGCGGGGCTGTCAACGGCGGCGCATTTGCGCCGTTCATCTTGACCGTTGACAGGCTCGGCTGGGTTTGCTATCTGCTCACGGCAATTCACTCTCATTGATAGGAATTGCTTCAAGTTCCGTATTCAAATCGTTCCAATAAGAGCCAATATCCGCACTTGTGAAATACTTAAAACCGCCTGCTTCTGACTTCAATTCGCCGTTTTTAACTCCATAGCAGGCGTAAATCAAATCGTAGCTTGTTCCATCTGAGAGGTTAAATCTAAAGCTGGTCACATCTGCTCCGGCAGTTTCCTCAGTTGTTTTGTCTTTTAAGGATAAGCCCTTGAACTTATCATACAGGGTCTTTATATCATTTTCAGCAACAACTACTTTCTTTTCTGCTGATGCAGGCACTCCGTCATAGTGGTACATTTCAACGCTTTCGACATCTTCAACCTCAAATGGGAAGTCGATTTTGACAGGCTCATAAGCAATGTTTATAGGTAACAGAAAGAGAGCTGTAAAAATTGCAATGATACAAAGAGCGATGGAAACGAGAACAGCAATCGTTATCTTTTTTCTGCCTCTCTGCTTTTCTTTTGCCTCATGGCGCATAATAACGCTTTCGCTTTCTTCGTGAAGAACATCTTCGCTCGTGTGAGAAAGCAAT
Organism: Faecalibacterium faecis; assembly: GCF_040096475.1. Taxonomy (NCBI): domain Bacteria; kingdom Bacillati; phylum Bacillota; class Clostridia; order Eubacteriales; family Oscillospiraceae; genus Faecalibacterium; species Faecalibacterium faecis. The sequence goes on from NZ_JBBMEP010000013.1 coordinate 26,471, forward strand.
TTCTGATAAATTGCGTTACAGTCAGCACAGGCGTTCAAATGCTCTTTTACCATCTCTGCGCTTGCTTCGCTGCAAGCACCGTCAACATACAGCGGAAGAATATCTCGAACAATATCGCATTGTTTACTCATGCTTTTCATCCATCCTTTCTTGAATTTTTAGCTTTGCACGATGATAAGTAACTCTCGCCCATGATTCTGTTTTTCCAAAAATTGCAGCGATTTGTGAAAAAGATAGTTCCCCGAATACGCGAAGCTGAAAGACTTCTTTGTATGGTTCTTCCAAACGGTGAAGAACGAGGTGTATGCGGAACGCCATGTCAGAATCTGCAACTGAGTTCTCAACATTTTCATTTGATGGCAAGTCATTGATTTCACTCACATCAGCTACTCGCTGACGGCTTCGCATTTCATCATGGTAAAGGTTTTTTGCTATGGAGCAGAGCCATGTCAATTCATCTGACTTACCTTTGAATTGTGATGTTGTAGAAACAGCCTTATAGAATGTGTTCTGCGTGATTTCCTCTGCTATCTCACGATTTTTGGCAAGAGAAATAGTATACGAGTATACCTGTAAATAGTAGGCTTTATAGAGCTTTTCATAGTCCATACTTGTCATCACCTCCTTCAGCTTCATAGGTTAGACGGAGAAATCGGAATTTCGTTACAAAGAAGTTTGAAATTTTTATACCTTTACGCTACTCTTGCTTTGTGCGGACTATTGGTAGACGCGCATTAACGGCAAGTAAAGAGATTGCTGTGTCAGCTTGATATGTTCAAATGCTAATTAAGTATAGCATACAGCTATGAATTTTTCTATTGCGTTCCCCTGACTTCGGAATAGTGGCAGGGCTGGCTATCCTTGTTTTGCTTTGTGCTTCTCTACCGTACATGAGCATTTGCGGAGGGGTTATCGCCGCCGTAACCCTCCATCAGGTTAACGGCACCCCACACGCCCAGACCGGCACCCAATGCCACAACCAGAGTCTTCAGAACGTCCACTGCGCTGTTAAAGAATTCCATAGAAAAATCTCCTTTGTTTTGAAAAAGTGACCCTGCACACACCCGAAATCCGTTTGCAAAAAGCCGAAAACCACGGCGAAGGCTGATTTTCCGGTGTACCTGTTGGGTCAATGGATAAAAAATAACCGCTCGTCTTATCAGGCGGGCGGGAGTGAATCAGCATCCACCATGATGAAGGTATCATCCGGGTGGATTTTTTCTTTTCGGTTCAAGAACTTCTCGATATCGAGGGCGTTCTTGGGGTCATAATCGGAGGTGTACTTGTAGTTCGGGTGCTGGGTCAGGTCGTACTTGTCGCTCAAAAACGGGCGCACACCCCGCAGTTGCAGGATGCACTTGCCGCCATCCAGCACCGCCAGTTCATCCCGGCTCATAAGTTCGTGGCCGAGTTTTTGATAGTTGGTTCCATAGCTTGGGCTATTGCCACGGGTATCAGAATTGTTGTAGCTGTCGATGGTTTCCTTGCCGAGTGCTTCGGCAAGATCTTTCAGGGTGGTAGGCTCACTGCCGCCGAGGAAAATCTGGCTGTCCATGTTGCCCACGATGGTATCCGCATTATCTTTGTAGATGGCTTTCAGCTGGCTGCGGGTCTGCAAGACCAGACACGCCGAGATCTCACGGCTGCGGATGGTAGCCACCAGCTTTTCCAGCTGCGGAATCTGACCGATGTTAGCACACTCATCGATCAGGCACCGCACATGGACAGGCAACTTGCCGCCGTATTGGTCATCCGCCTTATCGCAGAGCAGATTGAAAAGCTGGGTGTAGATCATGGAGATCAGGAAGTTAAAGGTGCTGTCCGTATCACTCATGATGAGAAACAGCGCCGTTTTTCGGTCGCCCAGCTTGTCCAGTTCCAGCTCATCGTACATGGTGGCATCCCGGACTTCCTGAATATCGAAGGGTGCGAGCCGGGCACCGCAGGAAATAAGGATCGACTTGGCCGTTTTGCCCGAAACGAGTTGTCAAGGACTTTTTCATCAAATTCACAAAAAATCCACAAAAAAGGTGCCAGAAGCACCGTATGGCTCCTGACACCTCGTTTGATAGATTACATTTTTCCGTTCAGCAGGTCTTTGCAGAGATACGCATAGTCTGGCAGCTGGTTGATATATGGCTCCCAGCGCCGCTTGATTTCGGCCAATTCCAGCGGGTCGGCTGCTTCCAGTGCATGATCGTTGCCCGTCATATACAAAACATCCATAGCAACATCATCCAAACACCTGCCGCAGAGATCGGCGGCAGATTCTATCCTGATACCGGTATCCACATAGACTGGATTTACGCCAATCGCCAGCCAAACATAGCCTACCTTGTCCGACCAGAGCAGTTCAAAATCAGGGCTTTGCCGCAGATGTTCCGCAAAGACTTCCTTTACTCGCTCAATTTCATGTTTCTCTTTTTCTGTGTAAAGCATTTTCGTGTCCTCCTTGACAAAAATTTTGGTGCGTACCATCATCAGTTTAGCACAAGGCGGCTTCGTTTATCAGTCTGTCACATTTGCTGAATTTCATTTTTGAGCATACGCTTGATTTTATCGCTCATGGTTTCTGTGCTGGTATTGCTGAAATGGACATGAACCTTGTAGGTCGTCTTGCCGATTTTCTTTACCATCGCCGCCGTGTTTTCCGGCGCTCTGGACGCAGTAGCGGCGGCTGCCACCTGCATAGTACGGGGTTCTTTGTTCATGGCGCTCCTTTCTCCGAACGGGTCTGTGCCGCCCGGTAAAAAATCAGTCTTGCTTACTGCTTACAATGTCTTTTGCTGTCTGTCGGGTAGCACCGGCATTTTCTTCCCGGAAATTCTTCCCGTCAAAGAGGATCGGCGCACACCGTTCCAAAATACGGTCATAGATACGGGCGTGGGCCAGATCAGGCGGGTTTTTCAGCTCGGACAGTTTCAAGTTTGTTGTGATAATCATGGGCCTGCGGCTGCGGTAGCGGCTGTCGATGACGAAAAACATCTGCTCCATCGCATACTCGGTACTGCGCTCTACACCCAGATCGTCAATGATAAGCAGGTCGTATTCGTCAAAGCTGGCGATAAAGTCGGCCCTGTCTTCGGAGAACATCCCTGTCAGGCGGTTCAGGATGGTGGGAAAGTTCGTCATCAGCACAGGCACATCCCGGTCAAGCAGGGCGTTGGCGATGCAGCCGGCGAAAAAGGACTTGCCGGTTCCCACATCCCCGAACAACAGCAGGCCGGTGTTGTTCCTGTATGCCTCCTTCCAGTTCTCCACGTAGGCGCGGGCCTTTTCCATCAGAGGATTTTGGCCGTTGTCGTTGGCAAAGGTGTAGTCGTACAGATAGCGGTCTTGCAGGCCCTGGGCCTTCCGGCGCTTGATGCGCTCCATGCGGCGCTGCCGTTCCTCGGCGGCCTTGCGCTGTTCCTCGGCCTCCCGCTGACACTGGCAGATACAGCGGGGCATGAAGTAGCCGGGTTTCCCAAAGCATGGCACAACGGTCTGCCTCTGGCCGCCGCACTTTTTACAGTGAATGAGACCGTCTGACAGGTCTATATACTCGTCCTCAGCCAGTTCCACACCGGCGGCTGCCTTGTCAATCAGCGCCCGGATTTCTGCGGTAATCTCAATCATACGGTTTCATCCTCCTTTACGCTGTAATCCCGGTTGCGAGAGGGCGGGGCTGCTTTCTTCGCGTCCTCACCGGCCCAGCGCCGGATGGTCGCTGCATGGCTCTGATAACGCTTGCCGGTAGAAGCCATGTACTCGGACAGTTTTTCGATGTACTGTTCCCATACAGCAGGAAAGCTGGCCTGCAAGTCTGCCAGTTCTTCATCTGTCAGGAAAACATTCTGGTAACGGCCATAGGCGGGGGCGGGGTGTCCCTTCTCTATCTCTCTCTTTATCTCTATCTCTTTCTCTAACTCTATCTCTATCTCTGGTGGATGAATGTCGGACAAATGTCCGCCGTTTGTCCGGGGCGCAGAAAGAGCCTTATTTTGGAGCCTCGCAGCCCGCTTTCGCTCAGCCTCGGTAGAGGACTGGCCGATTAAAAGTTCGATGTTGCTCATGTAGAATGTGCCGCTGTCCAGCACCTCCACAAGACCCAGCTTCAAAAAGATCTGCAAGGCTCTCTCCACAGTGCCGATCTGCTGGCGGGTAATGGTGGCGATCATCTGCGCCGTGTAAGGAATGTCCTCGTCAAGTTGAAGCCGTCCACCATGTTTCAGCGATTTCAGATACAGCTTGAGCAGAATGTTGGAATACAGCACACCATCCTGCATACTTTCCAGCAGCACGATGGAATCATCGTCAAAATAGTTTTCTTTGAGTTTCAGATAATAATATTTTCGATTGTCTGACATAGGGTTCCTCCTTGGGGTTCTCTTGGGATTCTGTACGCATTTTAAGGCCGTTTTAGGGGGCGGAGGATAAATCTATCAGCCTGCCTTTGACACCCTCGAAAAAAGCCTTGATTTACAAGGGTTTTTCAGCCCCTAAAGCGTGACATTTCTCCCGTTGTTTTCGCTTGCGCTTTGCGGCGTTGACCCGCTTCATGCGTGCGGCACATTCCGGGCAGTATTTGGCCCGGTTGGAACCGGGGGTAAACAGCGCCCCGCATACGGCGCATTTCTTCGCATTCATCCGGTGGAACAGCGCCGTTTCCAGTTCCTTATCCTGCGGCAATACCGCCGTCCGAAACCACCGGCACAACAGGGAGTAGGAAATGGACTGGACGCAGACACATTCCTCCCCATCATCCAGCGCGATACAGTGGCCGCCGTCATAGTTGCAGCACTCATGTACCAGCCGCCGCGCTCTGCGGTACTGGCGGTAGTCCATGACGGGGACGGGTTCAGGCTTGCTTTTTTTCATGCTGGCACTTCCCACACCCGCCGCAGTTGCCGCAGCCCTGGCAGGCATGGGCCTCCGGCTCCGGGCCGGTGGGCGCGTCTGCCGATTCCAGCTGCAAGAGGGCAAGGGGCAGGCGGATATTCAGGTGGATAGTGACGGGCAAAATAATTTGCTTCATACAGTGACCTCCTTCAATGAATTTACTATTAAATATTCGTGCAAAGTATTGTTTTCTTCGTGCAAATGGCATATACTATAATTGCCAGCAGAAAGGGGTTGATCGTATGGCTGGAAATACCACAAACATCAGTATCCGCATGGACGCAGATTTGAAAGCGCAGGCGGACGCACTGTTTACTGAACTTGGCATGAACCTGACTACGGCGTTTAACATCTTTGTGCGCCAGTCGCTTCGTGAAGGCGGCATTCCCTTTGAAGTAAGGCTGGAACAGCCGAACAAAGAAACGGTTGCTGCCATGCTGGAAGCGGAAAGGATTGCAAAAGACCCGTCTGTAAAGGGCTACAATGACCTTGACGAGTTATTTGCTGACCTGAAAAGATGAAAGAAACCAAATATACCGTCAAGTACACGACCAGTTTCAAAAAAGACTACAAACGAGCCATCAAGCGTGGCTTGAAGATCGAACTGCTGGAGCAGGTCGTAGCGTTGCTGGCGATGGGCGAACCGCTGCCGGATAAGAACCGTGACCATGACCTGTCCGGCGATTGGGCAGGCCATCGGGAATGTCACATTCTCCCGGACTGGCTGCTTGTCTACCGCATAGAAGATGATGTTCTGGTGCTGACGCTGGCCCGCACCGGCACACACAGCGACTTGTTCGGCAAATAAACAGTCTGCCGCCGTATGGGGGAAACCTGTACGGCGGTTTTTCTGTGTGCAAAAGTATGTCGTGAAACGTGGTAGCCCTTACCGCTCCGGCTCCCGGTCGTGAGACTTGTCCCGTTCCTGTCTGGACAGCTGCTCGGCGGTTTTGCGGAGCCGTTCCACTGCTTTCAAATCCTCCCGCATGGATTTCATGGCAAGCGTGTCCGCCTGCTTTCCAGCGGCCAGCTGGTCAATTTCCCGCTGCCATGCCTTCGGGGTGATTGCCTCGCCGCTGTCTTTCAGTTCTTTCAGATACCGGGCCGCTGCGTCATACAGAATCAGTTCCCGGCTGTGGCGCTGCTCGAACAGTTCCCGCTTCTCCGGCTTCACCTTGGCAAACTGCTTATGGACAGTCTTGTACTGGTTGTACTGCGCCCACATCTCCCCGCGCTCGGTAAGGATAGTGATCCGGCGCTCGGCCTTGACGATCTTTCCGCGCAGGTCATAGTAACGGCTGTTCATATCAGCGATTTTTTCATGAAGCTGCTGCATAGACTGGATGCCGTTTGCCTGTAAAAAGCTGAATAGTGCAGCGCTTTCTTGCAAAGCCCGGATTTTGCCGGTGCGGGTGTCAGGCCGCTTGAGCTGCTGCTGGGCCTCCCACAAGTCAATCATGCTGGGCTGCTGTCCCACCGGCTTTTCGGCTTCGGCCTTAGACCAGTTGTAAAGGCGGGTAATGCGAGCCTTGATTTCCTTGAGCAGCTTGTTGTCGGCGGCGATCTGCCGGTTTACTTCTCCCTTGTCGGTGCGGATACCGCGCTTTTCCATTTGGCTGGCGGCTGGCCCCAGATGGACAGATGGGATTTTATCAATGCCCTGCCGCTTGTAGCTGCGGTGGTCAATGCGCTCCGGTCTACCGGCAGATTCCAGCGCCCGGTTGGTGTAGGCTGCCCACGCTGCCCGCCAAATCTCCACATTTCCTTTATCGTTCCAATCGGTTGTATCCTCACGATGATTTTTCCAGCCGCCTTTCCCATCCGGGATACGCTGTCCATTCTCGTCCAGATCGTATGCCTTGCGGCACTTTGCGCCCCACTGTCCATTTTCTTTCAGAGGCCGGAGCGTCAGCATGATATGGACATGAGGGTTGCCGGTTCCCTTGTCATGGATAGCAAAGTCGGCGCACATTCCTTTGTCTACAAAGTTGTCCTTCACATAGGCACGCACAAGGGCAAGCTGCTCTTCGCCGGACAGTTCACGGGGCAGGGCTGCTTCAATCTCGCGGGCAAGCTGGCTGTCCCTTGCTTTCTCGATTTGCTCCACGCTGTTCCAGAGGATAGATCGGTCTGCAAATTCCGGCGGCGCGTGGGCAGGCAGCATGATCTCCGCATGAACAATGCCGCCTTTCCGGGTGTAGTCGTGGGTCATGCCGTCCCATTCATTTGTCAGCTTGGTTCCGCTGCGGTAAGCAGCTGCGGCAACAGCAGAACGGCCTGCGCTGCGCTTGATAATACTGACGGGGATATGACAGAAATCTATGGGTGGCACCTCCTTTCGGCGGGGATATTTCAGGCTCCGTGGAGCCGAACAAACGCGAAGCGGGTGTTTGGCTGCGCGGGGCGCACAAGGGGTTTGGGGAGTGTAGCGCCCCATCGCGGACGAAGTACGCAACGCCCCCGGCAGGGCGCACAGCACCGGCAACGGTGTATAAGTGCGCCCTTGTAAACAAGGGACTTATGGCGTGTCCCCGGATTTTGGCAGGTTTGCAGTCAATTCCGCAGCCCCCGGAAGATGGGACAGGGCAATCAGAAATGTTTTGACCTCCGCGCCGGAAAGGTCGGGAGCCAGCGGGAAAATCCCCTCCAAAACGGCTCCGCGCTCAATCAGGCGGCGGGTGCGACCCCTGCGTTCTTCATTCCGCTGCTTGTTCTCTAAAATCTTCTTGCGGTTTTCAAGCTGCCGGATCTCCTTCAGAACTTTCTCCCGTTCTTCTTTTTGGGGGTGGGCTGTAATTTTTTCGTTCATGTCAGGCACCTCTTTTCTTTGGAAATACTCATAGATTGACCGTCCATTTCTGACGCGCAAAGTACCGGCGCAGCCTCCGCAGTGCAGCGTGGATGGATTTTCCCGCCTGTGATGGCGTGATACCCTCCATTGCGGCAATATCTTTCACTTTCATACCCAGCATATAGCGGGCGTGGACACGGCGAGCCTGCATAGGCGGCAGGGAAGAAATGGCTTCGTACAATCGCCGTATCAGTTCTTCGTATTCGGCTAATTCTTCTTTTTCTATCAGGTAGTCCTCCGGCGATGGCTGCGCCCAGCCGATGGCGGCATTTTCGATTCCATCGTTACAATCGAGGGAATAAAACGCCTTATACCGGAACATCTTGCGCTCTCTGGCGGCCTCGGCTCTCTTATCCAGAAGAAACGCTTCGACGATCTCATCGGACACCTCCACAAAAATGTCCTCTTTGCAAAATGGATAATATTGTTTGAGATTGATGGTCTGCATAGGCACGCCCTCACTCTGTTTGAAAAAGGTCATCATAGCAGCGGCGCATATTCCGCAGACCCCGACGGATGGCAACGCTGACCTTGCTGCTGTGGACGCCCTCTCTCCGGGAGATTTCCGGCTGCTTGATACCGGCAATATAGTAGGCGTGAACACGGCGGGCCTGTGTCGGAGTGGCATGAGCCAGAGCCACCGGCAGAGCTGCTATCAGGTGCAGGCGGGTGGTCATTTCTTCTCGTTCCAGCAAAATATCTTCCGGCGATCTGTTGTGTTCCAGTGCGTAATTTTCCAGCCAGCTGTATGCGTCCAGAGAGTAGTAGGCGCGGTGGTAGACTTTCCGGCGCTCATAGTTCTCCATCTCCCGCTGGGCCTGATACATCGCTGCCCATACCTCGTCCGTAACATCCACAAACTCGTCATGCCGGTAGTGGGGATACATCCACCGCAGATTGATTGTTTTCATAGGCTTACCTCCTGAAAATCGGAGAGGCGGACAGCTCGTCCGCTGTCCGCCCCTCGCTGAGATAAGGGAAATGATCCCTTTCACTTGGTAGCCAGAAAACAGGTCATTCGTTAAGCCTGTTCTCAAAGAAATTTATAAATTTTTTTCTGACCGCCTCCACACTTTGATAAACAGCCACTTTGGAGCAGCCGCACAGCACACCGATCTCTGCAAGGCTCAGCCCGTCAAGCGCATAGAGCAGGAACCGGCGGCGCTGGGCCTCGGTACAGGTGTCCAGAACAGCCATCAGCTCATGCAGCGTTTCCATGCGGCAAAGGTATTCCTCCGGCGTTTCGCTGCAGACCCCTACACCCTCGGTGGTAATGATGTACTCGTCAAACTCCCGGCCATCCCAATGCCGCCGCTGTTCATGGAACAGGTTCTCCGTTTTATGATCGGCCCGGTCAAGAAATTCATAGACTTCCAGCGTGACCTCCACGGCAACAGCTTGTCCGTTATAATTGATGGTAACTTCCATCTACCTTTCCTCCATTCAGATTTTTTGGGTAAATCTGAATAAGGCGGCGGGGAGCGGCACCGAGGATAAAGTTCGGGCCATGTTGACCCGATGTTCCGGCTCCATAGGGACAAAAAAACGCCCGAACGGCATAATGCCATACGAGCGTCATGGAATACTTTTTGTTGTTTACTTACATGGTATAGTACATACTTCTGACCGCATTGCTCCGCTGCTGGGAACAGGCTTTTTTTAGCTGGTGCAGTTCATGTGTACTGTGAAAAAAGGCAAAAATAGACACGGCGGCAATCCTCCTATGTGCCGCCGTGGATTTACACGGTGTTAGGTCGTCGTTGGTTTAGGATAGACGAAAAGAAACGGCGGCTCTGAAAATCAAAGCCGCCGTTTCAAATGGGCGTGTCAAATTGTCTGCTCTACGACGGCTTTTTTCTTTTGCCGTCGTCCGGCAGAGTATTAGAAATATTGTGTTTGTTTTATTTTCTTGTCCATCCCTTTCAAAATGAGCGATGATAAAGTATCACTCACCTGAATAATGGCTCAATCACAAGGTCTTTGCCGAAAGCCAGCGTATAGCATATTTCCAGCTACTTCTTTAGCTCACAATATAACTGTATGAGTGCCTGAGCCTTTGCCAGAAACTTCTCTGTCAAATACAGCTCTCAAATGTATGCGTGTGCGCCTTGCCGAAATACCCACATGTGCTCCGCATGACAAAATTGGGAAGCCAGAATCAGAATAGGCGTTGCCTTGGATTTTCGGATGGTAACTGAAAGCTGGTGAGAGTCCTGCTTTCCGATATGTACTATGATGCTACATACTTAAATTGATTTACGCGCTGTTACTATTTTTGCAACACTAAATATACCTGACCTGCAAAGTAGATTATCAATTGATTTTCATCAACATCAACACAAAACTCCGCACTGATGTCATCCTGTGTTACACAGATAGTATCTGTGTAACTGAAATGATAAGAAGCATTACCATGATATAAACCTGCTTCAGGAATGTCATTGTACAGTATTAGAGTGTCACTGTCTTGAACTGTAATTACATTTTCTGAATTGCTGTTTTTCCATGTGCCGATAATATTTTTTTCGTTTTGAGAAAGTTTAATTTTCTTGGCGCATACTACAACCAGAACAATCAAAATAACAGCCAAAAATAATATCATAAATACTTTCAACTTGCCATGAGTAATATGTTTTTTGTTCATTTCATTTCTTTCCTTTCATTTTACGAGATGTGCCTAATTCCCGATTGTCTTGAACTACATGCTCCCAGTTTTCAATTCTTTCACAATTTCAACCTTTTCAATACTTCGCAAAGAAAACAGCATTGCCGTTACTACTACAAGTGCAACCATAATAACAGCGATTCCGTATGCTCCCCAATTGATATAAAACACAAATGGGGTCATTCCTTTCGAAATCATGGAATACATGACATAATGAATGATTAAGCTGATCGGTATTGCAAATATCAGCGACTTCATGCCATATAATACAGATTCCAAAAGTAACATTTTCTTTAAATCACCAGATGTCATGCCAACAGATCGCAATACTGCAAACTCACTTCTACGGACATCTATGGTATTTGAAATCGTATTGCATACATTTAGTCCAATAATCATTGTCATTAAGACCGTGAAGATGCAAACCATCATTTTGAGAAGCATATATGTCTGGCGGGAATTTTCCGTTGTACTTGCCACATCAACCACTTGAAAAAATCCCGTATCCGCTAAACACTCCGCAACTTCTTCGTGCTGTGCTGTGTTAATGGTAAGTTCAATAGCGGTATCATCATTCAGCAGCCACTGAAAAAAAGACATTGGAACAATCAAGACAGCTCTATCTTGAACAAATTGTGATTGAATACTCGCATTATTTCCATTCACAATATCTTGAACAATGACCGTTTTATTTGTATCGTCGCCGTATTCCAGTTCGATTTTACACCCATTTTCAAGCACAAACGGAGAACCAACTACAACACGATTTGGAGACGTACCATAATTCCCAGTTGCATGATTGAATAGTATTCCGTGATTTGGCTTGCCATCATATCCTGTATAATTCAAATCATTTTCTTTACAAATAGCGCGAAAATGTTCTTCATCAATACCCACAACATATAATTCTGCAAAGTTGCCATTTATAAAGTATCCCGCCATATCTGAATTGATATTTTCTTCCTCAAATGCAGCTGTCATGTATCGGGAAATACGATAGGATATGTCTGCTGAAATACCCTCATCAGAAATTGCTTTCGCAGCAGTTGCTAAATCTTTATACGGAACAGCAGCTTGAACATCTGTATAACTTGAACCATCTTCTTTCATATCCATAGATGTTTGAAAAAGCATAAAATCCGAAAAACTATACAAGGATAACCCAAGAACCACAGCTAAAAAAATAGAAAGCGTTATCGCACGAAAGCGTTTCGGATTCCGATGGATATTTTTTGAAGCCAACGATCCGTAGATTCCAAAAAATATTGACATTAGTTTTCCATGTGTTATCCATTTTTGCTTTACTTGATAAATGTTGGTTTGCTTCAATGTATCGATTACTGTAACTTTTGAAGCGATTTTTCCCGGAGTTTTACAAGCAAAAAACAAAGAACCAATACCTGAAATTGCTCCCAGGAGAAAAGGGAGCCAATAAATATATGTTTTTAGCTCAATCATTCCAAAAGTAAAAGTGTCTTTAAAGGAAATCCGTATCATTGCCAGAACAACAACCGTTAAACCCAAACCAAATAACAGGCCCAATGGAATACCAATTATGCCAAGTAGAAAGGCTTCTATGGTAACGCTGGCTTTCTTCTGTTTACTTGTTGCACCGATACTCGCAAGCATACCAAGCTGCTTAATACGTTCCTGCAGAGAAATCGAAAGGACATTGCTAATCATGGCAGAGCAAGCAGCCATTAGCAATAGAATAACTACAGCAACAGCCGCAATCATCTTTACAGCTCCCTTACCCGCAGTCACACCATGATAAATGAGCAAATCAGAATGGAATGCTGACACAATACCACCAACTGCTTTTGCATTTTCTTCCGCTTCGGCGTATATAGACTTAGAAATATCCTTGCACTTTACAAATGCCGATAAATTAGTTTCATTATTGCTAATTCCGATATAAGCGTTAAAGTCACTGGCTACTTTAGACCCATTCATTTCAGATACAATACCAACAATGGTATATGTCCGCTCCGCAGTATCTGGATGAAAACTTTCCCTATCACCCAGATAATTTACTAATCCATATAACTCTGTGTCGATTTCGTCCCACACTCGCGTACCAAGTAAAAGTTGTATCGTATCCCCAACAGAGAATGTAAGCCCATTATCGTCAATAAAATCTTGCGTTAAGACAATTTCATTTTCATTGAACGGGTAACGGCCTTCCAGTAAATATTGTTCCAGATAAAAATTTTCGACAAATGCATCGTTGATTTCTGCAATGGCAAGCAAATTTTTATTAGATGGTTCTCCGTAAAAACTACTTCCAGCGAAACGTAGCAACGACACATTCTCTATATTCTTTCCTTGCATAAGAGTTTCCGCTTGCTGCTGCGAGGTGAGTTCAATACGATACGCATAATCTCCACCGTATACGGCTTCTTTCTCTTGCAAAAAGCGAAGCATGGACCAGCCGCCACACAAGACAGCAGTCATCATACCTACCGAAAGAATGATCGTGAAAATCGTAAGAAATGCACGCTTTTTGTTTTGTTGCAGTGTCCTTAATGTAAGGGTAAATATTGTTTCCATCAGCGAATCACCTCATCCCTGACAAGCTGACCATCCTGTATTTCCAAAATCCGATCTGCTTGTAAAGCGATTTCCCGGTCATGGGTAATCAGGACAATCGTTTGATGATAGGATTTATTAGAAGCTTTCAAAAGTTGCATGATTTCTTGTGTGTTTTGTGTATCCAGGTTTCCCGTAGGTTCATCAGCTAAGAGAATTGCAGGAGCGTTAATAAGCGCACGACCAATGGACACACGTTGTTGCTGCCCACCTGAAAGCTGACTTGGCAAATGCTTTCTACGCTTTGTTAAGCCAAGTACCTCTAACAATTCTGCTAAACGCTTCTTATTTATTTTTCGCCCATCCAGCCTAATAGGCAGGGTAATATTTTCCTCTACATTCAAGACCGGAATCAAGTTATAGAACTGGTAAATCAGTCCTACTTGGCGTCTGCGAAACACGGCAAGTTGATCTTCCGTTTGTTCATACACACTTTGACCATCTACAATTACTTCGCCTGATGTGGGACGATCAATACCGCCGAGAATATGGAGCAAAGTGGATTTACCAGAGCCAGATGCGCCAATTATTGCAACAAATTCTCCTTTTTGCACTGAAAATGAAATATCGGTCAAGGCATTCACTGTGGTTTCACCTGTGTGGTATGTTTTGCAAACATTTTCAACTCTTAATATTTCCATTGTTGTTTCCTCCTGCTGAAAGTAATTCCGTACAATGATGAAATCATAGCAAATTTAAATAACTCTATTATTACGCTTTCATTACAAAAATGTCACTTTGCAAAAAAGGGATTGCATTATGCAACCCCTCTGTCAAAGAAAATTGTAAATTTTGCCCCACATGGCATTATGTTTTCAGCGATAATCCTTCCGTTCTGCTGCGTGATAATTGCTTTTGCTAAGGCCAAGCCAATCCCTGCCCCGTTTTTGCCGGAGTTCTTACCTCGATAGAAACGCTCAAATAAGTGTGGAATATCTTCCTCCGCTATGCCTGTTCCGCTATCGATAACACACAATTTCACATACATGGCATTTTCTTCAGCGCTGATTTTTACTTGTCCTCCATCGGGAGTAGATTCAATACAATTTTTTACAACATTAGACAAAGCTTCTGCAAGCCACTTGATATCCCCGTATAGTTGAATTTCCTCTATATCTGAAATATCCATTTTAATATTTTTAATATCCAGCATGATATCAAATGGCGCTGTTGCCTGCTGGACTAATTTTTCCACAGGAAAGGACTTATTTTCGAATTTGATTGTCCCTGCATCAAGACGCGACAGCTTTAATAAAACGTCAATCAGCCATTCCATACGTGACAACAGTAATAACTGTTCATGCAATAGTGAAGATTGCTGTTCGAAATCAATACCTTCTTGTGAAAGCGCAGCATTCAATATTTCAAGAGAAGTCAGCGGTGTCTTTAATTGGTGGGAAATATCCGCCAAAGAATCCGCTAAATATTTTTTATCTTTTTGCAGCTGTCCCGATTGCACTAAAAGCCGTAATGTCATTTTTGAAATCTCATTTTCCAGAACAGCTAACTCTCCCTCACCATAATCGTCAAAACGAATACTTTCTTCACCATGTAATAGTCTATCAATATCCTGACTTAAAGAAGAAATCTTCATATAGCGGCGATATGTGAATATAAGGGAAATAGCGGTGATGGCGCAGCCAGTTAAAAATGTAACCCAATAGAACTTCATGCAAAAGAAATAGCTTAAAACACTCCCAATCACCGTCACACCAATACAGAGCATTATTTGCAATCGAACTTCCTTGTTTCGTAAAAAATCCATGTTATTCACCAGCCTTATACCCAAGCCCGCGAACAGTCAAAAGAATTTCCGGCTCTTGTGGATTTGTTTCAATTTTATCTCGCAATCTTTTCATATAGACAGTCAATGTGTTGTCACTAATAAAATCACCTGTAACATCCCAAATCATTTCAAGTAGTTTTTTCCTTGAAAATACAACACCCGGATTCTGCAAAAACACCAACAGCAAACGGTATTCTAATGCCGAAAGGAATAGCTCTGTATTTCCTTTTCGGACAACCGCCTTTTGAACATCAACTGTAATATCTTTACAAGACAGAAATTCACTTTTTCCATTTTTTCTGCGCAACACAGTGTTGATTCTTGCCAATAATTCTCTTGGGCGGAACGGCTTGCAAATATAATCATCTGCACCCAATTCCAGACCGCTAACAACACTAAATTCATCATCATCTGCGGTCAGAAAGATAATGGGAATGTCTTTTTGGCTCTTAATTGCTGAGCAAGTGCTAAAACCATTTCCATCATTCAACGAAATATCTAAAAGGATAATGTCGTATTGTTCCTGAGCTATTTTCTGTAAAGCAGTTTGTTGTCCATTTGCACTGTCAACCAGATAGCCTTCATTTTTCATAAATAAAGTAAGGGAGGACACTATATTGGGGTCATCTTCAACCAGCAGTATTTTTTTCATGCTTATCTCCCTTTCTTCTTTTTGTCCGACCATCAATCGGCTTTTCCGCAGTTTTCGGAATCAGCCAAATCGTCGCCATTTTTACAGCACCGGGGATGCGACCCGCAGTGCAGTAATAGTTTATCCATCGTGGGGTCACGCCCCATTTTTCGGCGGCCTCTTTTAGTGTCATATAATCCATTCTGCACCTCCACAGAGTACATTATAGTTCTCTTTCTCGAACAATGCAACAAATAGAATATGAATTATAAACTTCAACTAACCTTCATATAGCAACATTCCGCGGGCAAAGTATGAATTATACAATGTAACCGGGTGATGTTATATGGCGAAAGTTGAAGATTGTCCCGGTTTTGAAACCTTCGGTGCGGATGTCAAAGCCGCACGAGAGGCAAAGCGTCTGGCACGAAAAACATTGGCAGAAATGGTTGGGATTGAATGGCGGTATCTTGCCAACATTGAGAATCAAGGTGCGATTCCGAGCCTGCCTGTGATGATCCAGTTGATTAAGGTCTGCGGACTTCCCGTAGAGCGATATTTTAACCCGGAGATCATGCGGGAAGAAAGCGCACAGCGGCAGCGGGTCAGCCATAAGCTGAAGCTTTGCCCTGAAGAATACCTGCCGATTATCGAAGGTGCCATAGACGGGGCGCTCAAAATGGAACAGACTGCGAAGCAGAAGGAGGACGCATAATCGCGGCCTCCTTCTGGCGTTTCTGTATCATGTTTCCCTGCACTTTTCCAAAAGTTCCCGGCACCTCTGCTGGATTTCTCCGGTTTCTGTCACAGTCAGGTCACGGTCATTTCCAGTAATCTTATCTTCCAGAAAGTTGGCGTATGTACCCAACAAAGCGTTCCGTAAATCCTCCGGGGTTTTCTGTATTTCAGCGCTGTACCAGTCATTCCGGTGGGGTTCCCATGCCATCAATGTATAACCGTGGCTGGTCTGAACTACCTCATACAGTGGATCATCATCCAGATATGCCTGAAACACTTTCAAAATCTTTTCAAAGGTCAGCATTTCCCGCACCTCCCATTCAGCTGCAAATCAGTTCCCTGATTAAAATTTCCTCAATCTGTGCCGTTAATGTGTTCATCAGCCCCACCCAACGCATAGGGTCACAGGCTTTCAGTTCTTCCGTGACACCCGCAGTCTCCATCATGTGAGGCAACATGGTGTCCACGCGCTCCTGCGCTGTCCGGTCAATCTCTAACAGGTGTGGATACAGCTTCTCGCTCATCAGCAGTTGGTTGTAGAGAATGGGGCGATGTTTCTTTAGGTAGGATTTTCTCATCCTGCCGTACTTGCCGATAGAAGTTTCCGGCTGTTCAGAAAGTTTTAGGTTGGGTATATCATAATCTCCACAACGAATGTAAGTCAACTTACTCATTTTCATTCTCCTTTGCTTCGTGATGATTAGACTGCTGCGCTGGCTGCTATGCTGCCTTTGCGCGGTTCTTCTTTTGGTAGCTGACCGATAGTAGAAAAAACACCTTTTTTCATATCCTCAGCCCGGATCAGGGCTTTCTTAGCGTCCATTTCCGCTTTTTTCTTCGCCTTGATTTTGTCCTCATACTGTTTCTGTGCGCCGCTGGCTTTCCGCTTCAAATAATTCTGATGAAGCCTGTCCTTGCGTTCTTCTTTTTTCCGCAGTTCTTCCTGTTCCTCCGGGGTTAAAGGAACCGGCTGTAAGGATGGTGGGATATAGCGTCCTAAAAAATTGAAGTAGATTTCAATTTCCTGCGTGGTGTCCTGACTGCCTTTTCGGGCGCGTTCGTGGACAAGGATTTTCTCTACAAACTCATTGAGCATGGTGTTTGTCAGAGTGTCAAAATTCTCGTACTTATCAATCAGGGCTATAAATTTCTCCGCTGATTTCTGGCTCTGCTCATAGCCGGTAACAGCCTTTTCCAGCTCTGCAATTTCAATCTCAAGTGCATCCTGCTCTTTGGCATACTGTGCATCAAGCGCCTTATATCGTGCATCCGGCAGCTTGCCGAGGGCGTTGTCCTCATAGATTTTGCAAATCAGTTTTTCCAGTTCTCCGGCTCTCTTTTGAGCAGCAGCCAGACGCCTGCGCTTTTTCGATATATCGGCACTCTGTTGAGCAACCTGCGTTTCCTGAACGGTGTGAATAAATTCCGTCCGGTCATTTCTGGAATATTCAGCGATAGCCCGGAGCGTGTCAGAAACCAATGTCAGAACAGCACTCTCATTGATACGGTGTTGTGTAGGGCATAGTGTCCCACACGGAACTTTGGTATAATTGGAACAGGTATATTGAGAAATCCGCCTGCCATTGTTGGTGCGGTGGACATACATCTTGCCGCCACAATCGGCACAATAGAGCAAACCTGTGAGGGGAGCCGCTTCGCCCCAGCCGTTTGGATAACGCCGTACATTGCTGCGGATTTTCTGCGCCAAATCAAAGGTCTGCTGGTCGATAATGGCTTCATGGGTATTCTCAAAGATCGTCCATTCATCCTCAGAAACATAGTGGCTTTTCTTGTCCTTAAAGTGCTTGCGGGTCTTGAAATTGATGGTATGCCCTAAATACTCTCGTTTTTTCAAAATGTTCACGATGGTAGATGATCCCCATCCATAGGGGTCTTTGACCGGCTTTGAACGGTTCACACCTTCGTTGAATCGGGCAAGGTGTACGACAGGAATTTCAATCCGGTCTGCGGACAACTTGCAAGCGATCTGATAAGGCCCATATCCCTCCAGCGTGAGGGAAAAGATACGGCGTACCACTTCGGCGGCTTCCTCATCTACCAGCCAATGTTCCCGCTTTTCATCCCACAAGTAGCCGTAAATCACGGTGCCTGTCAGGTGCTTACCGCTCATGCCTTTTGACTTAAACACAGAGCGGATTTTCCGGCTGGTGTCGCGGGCGTAAAACTCATTCATGATATTGCGGAAGGGCGTAAAATCATCGTCGCCTTTCAGACTGTCCACGCCATCGTTGATGGCAATTAACCGGACGCCGCGCTGCCGCAAAATCTCCATGACCTGGCCGACTTTCAGATAGTCACGCCCTAACCGGCTCATGTCCTTGATGACGATTGCCTCTACACGCCCTGCCTCCACTTCCTCCATCATCGCCAAAAATCCGGGGCGGTCAAAACGGGTGCCTGAGATACCATCATCGGTAAAGTGCGTAGGGTTGGGCAGCCCATTCCGGCGGGCAAAATCCTCTAACATCTGCTTTTGGTTGGATATGGAATTGCTCTCGCCCTGTAACTCATCGTCCCGGCTCAGGCGCTCGTACAGTGGGGTAATTTTTTCATTTCTCATGGCTGTACCTCCTGAAACAAAAATGCTCTAAGTGATTGCTTCACTAACCATGACAAAATCATGATTAAGAAGTCACTTAGAGCATATATCACCGGCAGCTAGCTTGTAAAGTTTGTACTGCCGCACGGCAAAGGATTTTGGTCTTTTCTTTCCCAGATCCTCAAACAGTAGGTCAACTGGATTCTGATAGGTTTCATCATCTTCCGAAACCTGCATCCACCAGCAAATTCACGATTTGATAGATGGTGTCCTCATCATCCGGGCAAAGCCGGAGCAGAAGGTCTACCTCCAAAGACTGCGAAAAATATTCTTCCAGTTGGGCGCGTTTGCTCATCCAGTCGTTTTCATCGGAATAGATAGGATCAGTATCGCTTACCTCTGTATTATTTCTCTCAGTCTTATTACATCGTAGTTTGGCCGGGTCTTGAAGCGTATTCTGGACGACTCCAGAATCGTCATTATCACGATTCAGAAAGCGTAGTTTTGACGATTCTGACGAAAAATTCTTCACATAGATGAGATCGGGCTTGCCCAGCCCCCTCCGTTTGCGTTCAATCAGGCCGTACTCTTCCAGTTCTCGCAGCAGCTTGGTCGCCTTTTTATCGGCACAGCCCAGTGAATCCTGCACCTCCTGCACAGTATAGATGATGAACACCCGCCCAGCTTTGTCCAACCAACCATTCCGGGCTGAAAGGCTCATGCGGTCCAGCAGGATACCGTACAGGGTTTTGGCATCTGTGGAAAGCGGTTGGAAGCGGCTATCCTGAAACAACAGCTTGGGAATCCGGTAGAAGGAGAACAGCTCGCTGGACTGCCCATAGAAGTAATCAAGGTCTGCGGTTCTTGTCGGCTTTTTTTCGGGCATAGAGAATATCCCATTTTTCAGGTGTGGAACGGAATACATTGACCTGCTTCTTATAAGGGCAGTGGGCATACAGGCAGGTGCGGAACTTGAAATCGGGTCGATAGTACGGGCACAGCTTGCAACTGTCCGGGGCACGGTCGGAACCTTCGCCAGCGGCGATCACATGGTGCATGGAGTGCTGAACATGGCGCAGAGCTTCGTTTCGCTTGTGGCTCACTTGGCATCACCTCGTTTCTCCAGCGGTGCCATCAGGTCTTTGTAGCAGGGAACCAGCACACAGGGCTTTGCCCGCTTGTAGGGGCACCCTTCGCACTTGCTGGGGCCTTTGGGCGGCTCGATCAGGTAGTAGCAGTTCTCTTTGCCGAGAACGCAGCCCTTCTTTCGATTCTTCCAGAAGAAGCAGTGCCGGCAATCTGCCGGGCGGGAAGCATGGTAGCGGATACCGTCGATCGTGACGGTCAGAACTTTTTTCATTGGTAAACCCTCCTTTGATGGATTCGGGAAGTTCAGCCCGAAAACAAAAAAGCGCGTTCCTCTTTCTGTTCCGAGAGAACAGCGAGTGAACGCGCTATGTATGGAGAAAAGTGTTTTGCACGGTTTCTGGTAGGAATGTGAAAAATAGATTTACACAGTTTATCTTGTATTTACATGGATTTACAGGAAAGCGGCTACCAATTTTAGCAGAGAGCCGGGAAACAGAGTTCAAAAGGTGCTTTATGGGGCTTCATTAGCTGGAAACCTGATTTTATTAGCTGAAACCGAAAATTCTGCTAATGGCATTAGCTGGCTAATTTTGGTGATAGGTTCAAAATGAAAAATGCGAAGATCGTCTTTCACATGGAAAAATGACCTTCGCATTTCTTAAAAGGATGTCCCTACCCGGGTTCGAACCGGGGGCGTTTCGCTTAGGAGGCGAACCCTCTATCCAGCTGAGGTATAGAGACATATATGTATTATCGTTGATTTTTGACTTTTCTGCACTTTGTATGGAATGCTTTTCACAACGAAGTGACCGACTGCATTGCAACCTGGACGATGGTAAAGTTGTTGCATCAAAATTTGTTGAGAAAACCGTGATTCTCGGTCTTGCTTTTGATTAGAACAATCACTTCTGCCCCCAAGGTATCAGGTTGACCGAATTCTTAGGAGGGAGGCGCTTTATCCAGCTAAGCTACTGAGGCATATTATGTATTATCGTTGATTTTTTGAAATTCAACGCGCTTGGAAACGAATATGCAGAATGATTTCTACACCGAAGTGACCGACTGCATTGCAACCGGGACGATGGTAAAGTTGTTGCATCAAGATTTGTTGGGAAAATCTCGATCCCCAGTCTCGCTTTTGATTAGAGCAATCACTTCTGCCCCCAAGGTATCAGGTTGACCGAATTCTTAGGAGGCTTGCGCTCTATCCATCTGAGCTACGGAGACGGATGCCCTATTATAATACAGCATTTTGCGGATAAAATCAAGTTGAACCGGAGGGCAAAATGGTGTATGCTATAGAGGAAATGAAAATAGCCGCGGCAGGCTTTGCCGCGTGCGGAGGAACTTATGGAAAAGGCAAAAGGGAAAAAGCTGTTTTACCGCCCGGCGGGCAAGCGCAAGGGGATGTATACGCCTACGCAGATCATCTGTGTGAGCTTTGTCATCGTGATCGCGCTGGGCACCTTTCTGCTCAGCCTGCCTGTTGCCAGCAAGCATGGGCGGCTGGATGTACTGGATGCCATGTTCACCGCCACAAGCGCTACCTGCGTTACTGGTCTGATCGTGCGGGATACCTGGACCCAGTTCACCTACTTTGGGCAGGCGGTGATCCTGCTGCTCATTCAGGTGGGTGGTCTGGGGTTGGTCACCCTCACCAGCTTCTTCGCGCTGGCTATGCGGCGGCGTATGGGCTTCCGCGATCTGCGGCTGCTGGGAGAAAGCGTCTCAGCGGACGGATATGCGCAGGCCAAGGACGTGCTGAAGATCGTGGTGGGACTGGCTGGCCTGTTTGAAGGCATTGGCATTGTGCTGCTACTGTTCGCCTTTGTGCCGCAGTTCGGGCTGGAAGGCATCTGGGTGAGCGTGTTCACGGCCATCTCGGCTTTCTGTAACGCGGGCTTTGATCTGTTTGGCCGGTTCGGCCAGTATTCCTCACTGGCACCCTATGTGAACAATTACTATGTTCAGGCCGTTGTGATGTTCATGATCATCTCCGGCGGTCTGGGCTTCATGGTATGGGTGGAGATCGGTCAATACCGCAAAAAGCACCGGCTTTCCCTGCAGGCCAAGGTGGTGCTGAGCTTCTCGGTGATCCTGTGGCTCGGCGGCGCGGCGCTCATCGCGCTGATGGAGTGGAACAATCCTGCCAGCATGGGCGGGCTCTCTGTGCCCGGCAAGCTGATGGCGGCACTGTTCCAGTCGGTGTCCACTCGTACTGCGGGCATGAATACCATCGACCTTGCGGCCTGCGGCCCCATCACCAAACTGCTGATGAGCGCGTTGCAGTTCATTGGTGCGGCACCCGGCTCTACCGGCGGCGGCGTGAAGGTGACTACGTTCGCTGTGATCATCCTGACGATCCGCAGCGTGGCTCAGGGCCGCGACGACTGTGTGATCGCAGAGCACCACATCGAGTCCAAGACGGTTTATCGTGCTTTGACCATTATCGTGCTCGGCGGGCTGGCGGCGGTTGGCTCGGCTGTGGTGGTGTTCTATAACACCTCGGACGCTGTGTCGGTCATTGACGCTATTTTCGAGTCCTGCTCTGCCTTTGGCACAGTTGGCCTTTCGGTGGGCGTTACCGCTCAGCTGAACCGGGGCGCAAAAATCCTGTATATGCTGGTCATGTTCATGGGCCGTGTCGGCCCGGTGTCGCTGGCCATGAGCCTGACGGCAAAGCCGGACGACAACAAACGGAAGATCATGCCGGTGGGGCATATCAACGTTGGTTAAACGATTTTGAATGCCCTCCTAGAGTTGCGGCTCCCAGCATCCACTTCATGCCTTGAGCGGCATTCGTGTCTTGCTGGCCGCGGCCCCAACAACTCCTCCCTGCTTCTGCCGCAGGCAGCGGTCGTCGTTGTTGTACTCTGGGCATGTTCAGTGGAATTTGATTTTTATTTTTCGCATTTGTCGCAGCCCTGACGTTTGTCAGGGCGAATCCCTTCCATCTGCTAACGCAGACCGCTCGCCTGCTTGAAAGCCCCACTGGGGCTTTCATTGCTACGCATCCGCAGGGCTGCTCCAAATGCATTTTCACGAGTGGAGTCGTAGAGATAAGCGTCAGAGTATAACAAAAGTGGGTGCTATCCGAAAATAGCACCCACTTTTTTGTATATTGAAAAATAAAATTTACTCTGCGTACAGCTTTATGATGTTCAGCAAGATCTCAGTGCAGCGGTCCATGCGCTCAGCGGTGATGCACTCGCATACGCCGTGGAAATTGAAGCCGCCGGTGCCCAGATTGGGGCAGGGCAGACCTTTCCAGCTCAGCATAGCACCGTCGGTGCCGCCGCGCACCGGAATTTCCTCCGGTTCCAGCCCGGCCATGCGGGTGGCCTTGCGGGCGGTCTCTACTAAGTGGAAATGCGGCTTGATTTTTTCCAGCATGTTGCGGTAGCTGTCCTTGATCTCCACGGTCACGGTGCCTTCGCCGTACTTTCCGTTCAAAAATTCGGCAATATCCAGCATGTTGTCCTTCTTGAACTGCAGCTTTGCGGCATCGTGGTCGCGCAGGATGTAGCCCAGCTTTGCGGTAGTCACATCGCCGTACATCTGGCACAGGTGGTAGAAGCCCTGCCGGCCCTCGGTCGTTTCGGGGCGGGCCGTGACGGGCAGAGCACCGTGGAACTCCATTGCTACGTTGGAAGCGTTGATCATGGTGTCCTTGGCGGTGCCCGGGTGCACCGAGAAGCCGCGGATGGTCACGGTGGCGGAAGCGGCGTTGAAGTTCTCGTACTCAATGGAGCCGGCATCGCCGCCGTCCACCGTATAGGCAAAGTCGGCACCGAAGCCCGGAATATCGAACAGCTCTGCACCCTCGCCGATCTCTTCATCCGGAGTAAAGGCGATACACAGCTTGCCGTGGGGCAGGCCTTTTTCCTGAATGGTCTCAACAGCGGTCAAAATTTCGGCAATACCGGCCTTATCGTCGGCACCCAGCAGGGTGGTACCGTCTGAGGTGATGAGGGTCTCGCCCTTCATGGAAGTAAGGAAGGGGAACACAGAGGGCTTCATCACCATGCCGGTGGCGGGCAGAGTTACGTCGCCGCCGTTGTAGTTTTCCCACACAACGGGCTGCACATTCTCACCGCTGGCATCGTCGGCAGTGTCCATGTGGGCGATCAGGCCCAGAGCGTGTTGATCCTCACAGCCGGGCGTGGCAGGCAGGGTGCCATAGACGTAGCAGTGCTCGTCCACATGGGCATCCTCCATGCCAAGGGCCTTCATCTCATCCACCAGCTGGCGGGCAAGGTCAAACTCCCGTTCAGCGGAAGGGTGCGTACCGGAGTTTTCGTCCGAGGTGGTATGCACCCGGACATAATTCAAAAGCCGTTCATAAGCGCGCATAAGGCACACTCCTTTTATATTTCAGTGATGTATACTTCTCAGTTCCTTTATCATACCCTCTTTTCCGACAATTTACAACTGTTTTGCGCGCATTCATATGGAAAGATGAATCCTCATTTTTAAGGTGAACAAAATTCACGCAGTAAAATGCATCCATCTGTGCAGAACGTGCTACAATAGATACAAAATAAGCCGGGAGGGAAGTTTTATGGCTACAAAAGTCTTTTTTTACACCCTGCGCCCCTACGATGAGCTGGGCATCGCGCAGCGGCTGGCACCGCAGCTGGACGTTGAGTTTGGCTCTACGCAGGAGTATCCCACGCTGGAAAACGCTGAACTGGCAAAGGGCTATGATGCCGTGTCGGTAACGCCCTGTGATATGAGCACGCCCATGGTCAAGCGGTTTCACGAGCTGGGCGTAAAGTCCATCTGCTGCCGTTCCATCGGCTATGACCACGTAGACCGCGAGACGGCCCGGGAACTGGGCATGAAGGTGGCCAATGTGGACTACCCGCCAAACGGCGTTGCAAACTTTGCCATTATGCTCATGCTGATGAGCCTGCGCAAGGCAGGGCACATCCTCAAGCGCGGCGAAGCGCAGGACTACTCCCTGCAGGGAAAAATCGGCCGCGATATTTCCACCTGCACTGTGGGTGTGATCGGTACGGGCCGCATTGGCCGCACGGTGCTGCAGCATCTGTCCGGCTTTGGCTGCCGCCTGCTGGCCTACGACCTGTACCCCAACGACGAGGTAAAGAAGATCGCCGAGTATGTGCCGCTGGAGACCCTGCTGGCGGAAAGCAATGTCATCACTCTGCACACCAACGCTACGGAGGAGAATCACCATCTCATCGACACCAAAGCAATTGAGAGCATGAAGCCGGGCGTGACCATCATCAACACCGCCCGCGGCAAGCTGATCGACAGCGATGCACTGATCGCCGGGCTGGAAAGCAGCAAGATTGGCGCGGCGGGCCTGGACGTGCTGGAAAATGAGAACGGCCTGTACTATTATAATCGCATGGGCGATGTGATCCCGAACCCGGAGCTGGCGGCTCTGCGCAGCATGCCCAATGTGATCCTGACCGACCACACGGCTTTCTACACCCACGAGGATGTGGAGAGCATGGTGCGCGGTGTGCTGGAAAGCGCGGTTGCCTTTGAAAAAGGCCAGCCCACCCGGCATGATGTGACGGACCTTTGATTTGTCCGGCAGACGATTTTGAATGGCCACTGTTGCATTCTGGCCATCTTCAACGGAAACAGTATTTCTGAATAGAGCAGATCCCGGCAGACTGCGGTCTGCCGGGATCTGCATTTTCACGGGAGGGGGTGCAGCGGAAAATGGCATTCCGTTTGTTTGAAGCATCTGCCGGTTGGGACCCTTCCGGTGAAAAAGGGATTCCTGAAAATCCGCAGATTTTCAGGAATCCCCAATAAAAAATAATTATTCCGCTAAATATGCTCAGAGCAAAGCGAAGAGCATTCAAATGGTAATCAACCCAGACTGATGCCCATGCGGCGGGCGACGGTGAGCAGGTCGCAGTTCTCCGGCACGTTGCGGGTCTTGCCTGCAATGTCGGCCAGACGGTTCTCGGTGACATGGCGGTTCACCATGGCAACGGTCACGCCGTAGCGCTCGATCTCCACCAGCTTTGCCGCATAGCTGCCGAACTGGGTGGCCAGCACACGGTCGTAGGCGCTGGGGCTGCCGCCGCGCTGCATGTGGCCCGGGATGCACACACGGGTCTCCATGCCGGTTTTTTTCTGCACGGCCTGTGCAATGCGGTTGGTGGCGGTGGTGCCAAAGCCTGCCTCGGCGCGCTTTGCCATCCATTCCTTGCGCTTCATGCCGGCTTCCTCGCAGTTGATGGCACCCTCGGCCACAGCGATGATGGAGAAGTTGGAACCCTTCTTTGCGCGGCGTTCCACGGCAGAGCACACACGGTCGATATCATAGGGCTGTTCCGGCAGCAGAATAATATCTGCACCACCTGCAATGCCGGAATACAGTGTCAGCCAGCCTGCCTTGTTGCCCATGATCTCAATGCACATCACGCGGCTGTGGCTGCCTGCGGTGGTGTGGATGCGGTCGATCACATCGGTGGCAATGTCCACGGCGGTGTGGAAGCCGAAGGTTACGTCGGTACCATAGATATCGTTATCAATGGTCTTGGGCAGGCCGATGATGTTCAGACCCTCCTGCGAGAGCAGGTTTGCGGTTTTGTGGGTGCCATTGCCGCCCAGGCACAGCAGGCAGTCCAGCTTGGCTTCTTTGTAGGTCTTTTTCATGGCGGCAACTTTATCAATGTTGTCGTCCTCCACCACACGCATCATTTTAAAGGGGGTGCGCTTGGTGCCCAGAATGGTGCCGCCCAGCGTCAGGATGCCGCGGAAATCGTCCTCGCACATCTCCTTGTAGTCGCCGTTGATCAGGCCGCTGTATCCGTTCAGGATGCCAACGATCTCCACGTTATCGCCCATGCGGGCATACAGTGCTTTTGCTACGCCGCGGATGGTGGCGTTCAGACCCGGACAGTCGCCGCCAGAGGTCAGGATTCCAACACGTTTTTTCATTCAAAAGCCCTCTTTCATTTGGTATTCAGCGCCGCGCGTTCTGCCTTTCAAAGTCAGTCTGCCCGGAGACCTACCTGTTTATAGTATAAGATTATTCCGGATGGGGGCTGCTGTCAAGAGAAGCGCAGAAAATTTACACGCTTCCACGGTGCATTTCTGCGGGCAGGAGAACAGCGGGAAAACTTTTGCAGAAAAAATAAAAAAATGGTTGACAAGCGCGGGCCTTTTGAGTATAATATCCCTTGTCAGCAGCGCACGGCGCGGCAGACAAACTGAATAATGGGGATTTGCATAGTGGTAGTGCGGTAGACTCTGACTCTACTTGTGGGAGTTCGATTCTCTCATCCCCAACCAAGAAAACCGCAGTCTCAACTGGCTGCGGTATTTTCGGGGCATAGCGCAGTTGGTAGCGCGCCTCGTTCGGGACGAGGAGGCCGTGGGTTCAAATCCCGCTGCTCCGACCAAAAAGAACCAGTACACATTCGTGTACTGGTTTTTTTTGTCTCCGCGCGGGATTTGAACAGGGCGGCGGTGCGAAGCACCGCAAACAAAGCCATAGTATGGCTTTGTTTAGCCCGCGGGTCCCACCGGCTAGGAATGTCTAACAGGGTGCATGCTGCTAACACATTCGTGTACTGGTTCTTTTTTGTCTCCGCGCGGGATTTGAAGGAGCACGGGCCGCGCCGTAGGCGAGGTAATCAAAGCCCCAGTGGGGCT
Source organism: Faecalibacterium faecis (assembly GCF_040096475.1). NCBI lineage: Bacteria > Bacillati > Bacillota > Clostridia > Eubacteriales > Oscillospiraceae > Faecalibacterium > Faecalibacterium faecis. The sequence goes on from NZ_JBBMEP010000013.1 coordinate 53,908, forward strand.
TTGATTAGTGCGAGGGTCCCAACCCGTAGGAATGTCTAACAAGGTGCATGCTGCTAACACATTCGTGTACTGGTTCTTTTTTGTCTCCGCGCGGGATTTGCAACAGCGACGACCGCTGCCTGCGGCAGAGACAGGGAGGAGCTGTTGGGGCCGCGTTCTGATTTTTCAAAGCCCTGTCAAGGGGCTGCGGAAAAATCAGCAAACGCAACCCGTTGGGCGGCGGAGATCAGATGATGTTACGGGTTCCACCGGCTAGGAATGTCTAACAGGGTGCATGCTGCTAGGAGCAGCGGGATCTGCAACCCGAAAAGTTTTGACTTGTGTTCTAAATATGATATACTGGAAAAGCAAAGCCATATTTGGCTGCAGAACGGACAAAAAAGCGAGGAAAAACAGAAACTATGCAGGAAACAAAAAAGAAAAAACGGGCGGTCGCGCTTTTTGTGATCGTTCTGATCTGCCTTTGCGGCTGGTGGGCTGTGCGGAAAGAGGGTTTCTTTCTGGATGAGATCTACTCCTACGGCCTTGCAAACAGCAGCTATGCGCCGTTTTTGAATTGGTATTATAATGGTGAGCATTCGTTTGATGGAAATCTCCCGGAAGCAGTTTTTGAACAACAGGATTTTGTGAATTATATTTCGGTTCAGAAAAATGATCGCTTCAACTATGCGTCGGTCTACTATAATCAGACGCAGGACATTCATCCGCCGCTGTTTTATTTTCTGTTGAATACAGTATGCTCGCTGTTCCCGGGCAGCTTTACAAAATGGACGGGTCTGGGGATGAATTTTGTGCTGCTGGGCGGCACGCTGGCAGCGCTGTATGCGCTGGGCATGGAGCTGTTTGCAGACTGGAAAAAAGCATTGTTCGTCTGTGCATTGTATGCGTTCAACCGTGAAATGATCTCGAATGTGACGATGGTGCGCATGTATATGCTCATGACCTTGCTGACGATCCTGTTTGCGCTGCTGGTGGCAAAGTCTCTTCGCAGGCCGTCTGTGCCCAAATATCTTCTGATCGGTGTAACCATCTATCTTGGCATGATGACCCAGTATTTCTTTGTGGTCTATGCCTTCCTGCTGTGCGCAGCATATGACCTTTACCTGATGTTCCGGCGCGAATGGAAAAATGCTGCTGCATTTTCGCTTCCGGCACTTGCGGGCGTTGGCGGAATGCTGCTCACCTTTCCGTGCTGGTATGCACAGCTGCACTCGCAGAATACGAACTCACTGGATGCTACAACGCGCAATCTTTTTGATCTGGCGCAGTACCCCAAAGGCCCGCTGGAGCTGATCGGCTGGAGCATCGTCGGCTTTGCTGTAGGCGCAGGCATTATGGCCGTGCTGGTCCTGACGAAGCTGGGACAGCGCTGGCTGCCGGGCAAGTTGCGCGGCACTACGCTGATCCCCGGGGATGTCAAGCTGATCACGGTCCCGGCGCTTGCTGCATTTCTGGTTATCGCGGTGATCTCGCCGTATAAGTCGCTGCGGTATGTGTACCATCTGCAGCCGCTGGAAGCGTTGTTTTGTGGCTGCGGCCTTTTCTCCATTCTGGATACGCTGCGTGCAGGCACCAGAAAGCGCATTCTGCAGATCGTGTGCCTTGCAATGGTCGTGCTTGCATTTGTGATCGAGCCGGAGCGCATGTACAGCGGTACTTATAAGATAGACAAAGAACTGGAACAATACAGTCAGGCCGCCTGCGTGGATATTACCGGGGACCTTGGCAGTTTCACTTCCGGCGTGCAGGAGCTTCTCAAATTTCAGGAGGTCTGTGTGGTGCCGGACGATTCCAGTGAGCTGCTGGTGCAGTATAACACCGGCGAAAATGATACGCTGGTGCTGTTCATTGGAGGCCGGGGGCTGTGGCAGTTCGTGACGGCAGAACAGGTGGAGCAGATCACGGCCCAGAACATGGAAACTGCGTGGAACGTTGCCCGACAGGGCGGCTATGAGGATGTTTCGCTGCTGGCAACGCAGGAGTTTGAACAGATCTTTGTTTTGAAAAAGTGAACGCTTTGCGGCACAGCAGAAGGGAAAACTGCCTTTTTTGCGCGTGCTATATCGTTTTAAGGTAAAGTGTGCTAGAATAGTACTATCAATGATTCAGGAGGGTATCCCATGCTCAAACGACTGCGCAAAGCGCACCCAATCTTATTCTGCGTTCTGGCAGAAGTGGTCTTTCTGGCAAGCCTGTTCGTAACAGATCTTGTCTTTACCATTGCATTGGTTCTTTTTCGGACGGATTTTGCGTCCATTGATACATACCTCTACAGCACTCTGCAGGAGCTGGTGGGGGCCATGGTGGCAGTGCTGTTTCTGGTACGGACAGACCGTGCTGGGCTGCTGCGCCGCCGCGGCAGCGGCTTTTTCAATGGCCTGCTGGTGGGCATGTACCCGCTGGTGTTCATTGGCTACAATGCCTTTGGGGCGTTGGTGCTGGGCCGGCCGGAGAACGGCGTGCTGCAGCCTGCGGCACGCATCTGCACCTTCCTTGTCAGCATGGCCATGGTGGGTGTGGCCGAGGAATTCATCTTCCGCGGTGTCATTGCCCAGACCCTGCTGGAGCACTTTGGCACCAGCCGCGCCGGTGTGTGGAAGGCCTGCCTTTTGTCCGGTGTGCTGTTTGGTGCGGCGCACCTGACCAATATCCTCAGTTCGGCACCCTTCGGTGTGCTGATGCAGTGCGTGTTTGCAGCATCGCTTGGCACTCTTTTTGCGGCGATCTACTTCCGCACCGGCAATTTGTGGGTGACGGTATTCCTGCATGGTGCCATGGATATTTCGTCCATGCTCATCGGTGGGCTGTACGGCACCACTACCGTGGCCGATGCGGTGAGCGGCTACGATGCATCCATGCTGCTTTCGGTGCTGCTGTATCTGATCCCCACCGCAGTTCTGCTGCGCAAAAAGAAGCTGCCGGAGGTACAGCTGTACTGGCACCAGTACGTAAAAAAATAAAGGCAGGATGCAAAAAATATCCTTGCATTTTGCACAGGGTTCTGGTATACTGTATCTGTTACCGTGGTACGGGGTTGGGAGTATGCCCGCTTTTTGGGAATGCCGTTTCCCGCCGCTGTTCCATTGGCACATAAAATTTTATAAAGAGGTATGTAACTATGAACAAGCAGGAAGTTATGGCCAAAGTCGCTCTGACCGAGAAGGACACTGGCTCTCCCGAAGTGCAGGTCGCTCTGCTGACCGCTCACATCAACGAGCTGAACGAGCACCTGAAGAAGAACCCGAACGATCACCACAGCCGCCGCGGCCTGATGAAGATGGTTGGCCGCCGCCGCAATCTGCTGGCTTATCTCCAGAAGAAGGACATCGAGCGTTACCGTGCTCTGATCGCAACTCTGGGTCTGCGTAAGTAATTTAAACAGAGGGCAGGTACCGCAAAGGTGCCTGCCTTTTGCTTTTATGTACAAAATGGCGGCGGCAGCGTATTGCAGCAGTAAATCGAACGCCTGTGCCCCGGGTACGGACGCTGGATTTATTGCTATGATGCGCGTGCCACCGCCTTTTGGATAGAAAAAATCCGAAAAAACAAGGAGGCAAAAACAATGGCAATTGAATTTGGTTCCCGCAGAGAGACCTTTGAGAACTACAAGGTCTACGAGACCATGCTGGCAGGCCGCCCGTTCAAGGTAGAAATGGGCAAAATGTGCGGTCTGTCCAACGCCAGTGCGCTGATCCGCTACGGCGAGACCTGCGTTCTGTGCAATGTGGTCATGAGCCCCAAGCCCCGCGAGGGTGTGGATTTCTTCCCCCTGAACGTGGAGTATGAGGAAAAGCTCTACGCCGCAGGCCGCATCCCCGGCAGCTTTATGCGCCGTGAGGGCCGCCCCGGTGAGCGCGCCATCCTGACCAGCCGCGTGGTGGACCGCCCCATGCGCCCGCTGTTCCCCAAGGAGATGCGCAACGACGTGTGCATCACCATGACCGTCATGAGTCTGGACCCCGACTGCAGCCCTGAGATCGCCGGTATGATCGGTGCTTCTCTGGTCACTGCCGTGTCCGACATCCCGTGGAACGGCCCCATCGGCGGCGTGCAGGTGGGTCTGGTGGACGGCGAGATCGTGCTGAACCCCACGCAGGAACAGCGCAAGGTGAGCGACCTTGCCCTGACCGTTGCCGCCACCATGGATAAGATCGTGATGATCGAGGCCGGTGCCAACGAGGTGGACGAGGACACCATGCTGAACGCCATCAAGGCCGCTCACGTGGAGATCAAAAAGACCATTGAGTTCATCAACCGCATCGTGGCCGAGCGCGGTAAGAAGAAGATCGATTTTCAGGTGGTGGGTCTGGATATGGACGTGTTCCACGCCATCCAGAACAAGTATCTGGACGACTTCAAGGCCGCTATGGACACCGACGACAAGAATGTGCGCGATGCCGCTCTGCTGCCCATCATGGACAAGATCGCCGAGGAGTACCCCGACCTGACCGCTGCAGACCTTGATCTGGTCAGCTACAAGATGCAGAAGTTCGTGGTGCGCCGCTGGCTGCTGGACGAGGGCAAGCGCGTGGACGGCCGCGGCATCAACGAGATCCGCCCGCTGGCTGCCGAAGTGGGCATCCTGCCCCGCGTGCATGGCTCCGGCATGTTCACCCGCGGCCAGACGCAGGTGCTCACCACCTGCACTCTGGGCGGCACCAAGGACAACCAGCTCATGGACGACCTGACCGACGAGCAGACCAAGCGCTATATCCATCACTACAACTTCCCGCCGTACTCTGTGGGCGAGGCCCGCGCACCGCGCAGCCCCGGCCGCCGCGAGATCGGCCATGGCGCACTGGCAGAGCGTGCTCTGGTGCCCGTGCTGCCCTCTCTGGAAGAGTTCCCCTACACCATCCGCTGCGTGTCTGAGGTGCTCTCCTCCAACGGTTCCACCTCTCAGGCATCCATCTGCGGCTCTACGCTGGCCCTGATGGATGCAGGCGTGCCCATCAAGGCACCCGTTGCCGGCATTTCCTGTGGTCTGATCACCGAGGGCGACCGCTGGATGACCATGCTGGACATTCAGGGCGTGGAGGACTTCCACGGCGACATGGACTTCAAGGTGGGCGGCACCCGCAAGGGCATCACTGCCATCCAGATGGACATCAAGATCGATGGCCTGACCTACGACATCATTGCCGAGGCTTTCGAGAAGTGCCGCAAGGGCCGCCTGTATATTCTGGACGAGATCATCAAGCCGGTGATCGCAGAGCCCCGCCATGAGCTGAGCCGCTACGCACCCAAGATGTTCAGCATGATGATCCCCACCGATAAGATCAAGGACGTGATCGGTAAGGGCGGCAAGGTCATTCAGGACATCTGCGCTACCTGCAACTGCAAGATCGACGTGCAGGAGGACGGCCATGTGTTCGTCTCTGCTGTGGATCAGGAGGACGCAAAGCGCGCCATCTTTACCATCAAGACCATTGTGGAGGACCCCGAGATCGGTGCCATCTACAAGGGCAAAGTGACCCGCCTGATGAACTTTGGTGCCTTCGTTGAGATCGCACCGGGCAAGGAAGGTCTGGTGCACATCTCCAAGCTGGACACCAAGCGTGTGGAGCGCGTGGAGGATGTGGTGGCCGTGGGTGATGCCATCGTGGTCAAGGTGACCGACATCGACCAGCAGGGCCGTATCAACCTGAGCCGCCGCGATGCCATTCTGGCGCTGGAAGCCAAGCGCGCCGAGCAGCAGGCACAGCAGCAGTAAACCCTGACTGCATAAAAGAAACCGAAAAAGAGGACCCGATGCATCTGCATCGGGTCCTCTTTGTTGTATCAGAATAAAATTATACTGTGCGGTATTTGCGATCCAGCGCCCAGCCGAATGCAAACAGCACCACACCACTGACAGCCAGCACCGGCACGGGCCAGTTCAGCTGACCGGTCTGCGGCAGACCGCTCATTGCCGGGTTATCCGGGTGGCCCGGCAGAACGGGGCTGTCTGGATTACCGGGTGCTACCGGATGATCCGGATGGCCCGGGGCCACGGGATTGTCCGGGTGGCCCGGAGCCACGGGATTGTCCGGATTACCGGGAGAGACCGGGTTATCCGGGTTGTCCGGCGGGGTAGGCGTATCAGGATAATCGGGCGTAGGCGGGGTAGGGGGCGTAGGCGGCGTGTCCGGCTTGGTGGGGGTGTAAGCACCCACCTTGGGGCTGGCATCCACCGTATAATTCCACTTGCCATCCTCCGCCATGGGCAGAGAGACAAGGAACGGATTGATCGGCTCATAGCCCTTGGAAGCCTCGGTCTGCACGATCAGATACAGGCCCAGCTCCAGACCACGGAAGGTTACGCTGCCGTCCGCATCAATGGTCTTTGTGGTGCCCTCGGCGCTTTGGGGCAGATACTCCTGCAGCTGGGCCGCAAGGGTGCTGTCGGTCAAATCACCCAGCGCAATGCCGCAGCCGTAGAAATCGCCGCAGTATTCGTAGCTCAGGTTGCCGTTTTGGCGCTTTACCTCGGCCACACGGTACAAAGTGAGCTTGCCGCCGCTCAGCGCCTTATCGTTGGCGCTGTCGTACAGCGTAACGTGGATGGTGCCGGTAGTGGGATTGCCGCTGCTGTCCACCAGCTTGATGTTTGCGCTGGTGGCAAGGGCAGGCAGCGCACTTGTTACCAGAAGGCACAGCACCAAAAGCAGGGCCGCAGCGTGCTTTTTGAGATCAGTGCGTTTCATGTTTTTCACCTCTTGTAGATTTGCGTTTGCGGTTGGAGAACAGCAGCCAGAGCAGCAGCACCAGCAGCAGGGGCAGTGCCATGATGGGAGCTGTGATGATCGGTTCGATCTTGATGGCATCGGCTGTTACACGGATGTGCTTGAGCTTGTCCGGCGTTTCGATGCGCCGTCCCCGCACCAGAAGGCGGTGGGAGTTGATGCCGTAGGGGGTGCAGGTCATCAGGGTGACGTAATCCTTGCCGTCCACCACCTTGAGGTTGTCGGTCTCGGTGGGCAGTACAATGGAGATCTGGTCCACCTCATAGGTCAGCACCCGGTCCAGCACCGTGATGGTGAAGGTGTCGCCCACTTCCAGCTGGTCCAGATTGGTGAACAGCTTGGCGCTGGGCAGGCCGCGGTGCGCCGAAATGACCGCGTGGGTGCTCTCGCCGCCCACCGGCAGGCTGGTGCCTTCCAAGTGGCCTGCGGCGATCTGCAGCACGCCATCGCTGGTGCCGTGGTAGATGGGCAGCTCCACACCGATCTTTTCAATGGTGATGTAGCCCATAATGCCGGTGCCGGTGACATCCAGCGTGGCGTTGTAGCTGGTGAACCGGTCGGCATGGAACAGCGCGTCCGGGTCGGCGGCGATCTGCGCATTGAACGCATCTGCCGCCTCGAAATAGGCGCTGTAGTCGGCATCGGTCAGATTGTCCACATCCTCGGCATAGGTGGCCACAGCACGGGACTGATGCAGCTGGTTGACGTAATCGCTGAGGGTGGGGTATAACATCACGGATAGACCCACGAAAAAGACGAGGATCAGGATGATAGTGCTTTTGTTCTTTTTCATGGGCTACTCCCTAATGTTATAAGGATAGGAGCGGGGGCCTTGCGGCCCCTTTGCTCCGGGTTCTTGGGGGAAATGGAGCTTACTTGTTCTCCATGCGCTTCTTGGTGACCAGCAGAACGATGGCCGCAACCATCAGGCCGCCGCCGACCACATAGAACAGGGTAGTGCCGATGCCGCCGGTGGAGGGCAGGGTAATGCCGCCGGCTTTTTTGTTGATGATGGTGGTGGACAGGGTACCGGACAGATTAACATTGTATTCGTTGTGCGTTGCAGAAATGACGATTTCTTTATCGGCACAGGCACTGTAATCGGCAGGAGGATTGGTCTCCTTCAGGTAGTAGGTGCCAGCGTCCAGACCCTTGACATTGAACTGACCATGTTCGTCAGAGAACATCTCAACAGCGTCTTGGGCTTTATCGGTTGCGTCTTTGATGGGGTAGTAGAAGTTGTCTTTTTTGTAGAGCTTTACTTCCTGTTCCGGAGTGCAATCTTTACCGCTGTACAGACGGAAGCCGGCGCCCGCCAACTCGTTGCCCGGGGTATCATCATCGTGATACTTGGTGTTGTTCAGCTGGTAGGTGTACACACAGACTTCGCTTTCGTGAGTATGATCAAGGGATGTGCTGATTCTGGGATTGTTGGAATACTCGAGATAAACACGATTCTTGTTTTTAGTATCACCGCCTGCAGTATTGACATAGGCCGTTTCGTTCAGGTGTGCAGTATAGGTGACCGTAATAGTAGCGCCCTTATTCAAATCAAGATTAGCGGCACGGGCACAGGTCTTGACATCATCAATGCTCAGTTTGAAGGACTGAGAACCGTTCGGATTACGTGTATAGTTATCAGCATTGATCACTTGTGGATTAACGCCATCGACATTTGCGATTTCCACCTTATCCAATTTGTCAAAGGTAATGCCGTCAGACAGAGTATCATTGAAGCAAACAGTGTACTTCTTATAGTAATCGTAAGCACGGCCATTGTCTTTGCTTGCGGGCAACTTAGCGATCAGCCTGAACTGGAACTTTTCGTTGATTGCATGGTCAGCGGAACTGCCCCAACCGTCATTGTTACCAGCAGAGCTAATGTCGTTGTTGTCGTTGTCGTAGACTTTCTTCTCAACAGTGGGCTTTACAACCTTATAATTAATGTTAAAGACATATTCTGCTTTGGTAACTTTCAGCAGGAAGGAATTGTAGGCATGATAGAAATCGTCTTCGTCAAAGGGGGAAGTATCAACGATCAGATAATAACCTGGCTTTGGAACTTTGATGCCACCGGTGTGAAGACCTTGAATGACGGGTTTCGGGTCTCCATTCGAGTAGAGATAGTTGCATACACAACGCGCAAAAGCGATGCTGTTATCATCGGAATCACCCCATTTGCTGATAACCGCAACAGCTTCCTGAGGAGTGAAATTAGTTTTAAACTCACCGCCGATGGTAGAATCTGCCGTCAACTGCGCCAGAAACTCGGTAGGATTAGTGATGCTTTCGCCCCACTTTGCGTTGGAAATCTTAAAGTCATCAATATTATTACCCTTAACATCACCCGTGAAGATCTGGAAAGCGGCGTACTCGTGTTTTGTGTTGAGGTCCTCCTCAGTCTCCCAAGAGTTGGATGCAAACGCCGGGATCGCCATGGCGCACACCATGGCAACTGCCAGCAGTGCGGCCAGCAGCTTTTTGATTACTTTCTTCATCATGATTTGCGAAAGTCTCCTTTCAAGTTTTTCTGATTCCTATTTTCAGGGTCTGCTTCCGGCGCAGAATCAATTTTGCCGCCGTGTCAGGAAGGATGCAGGCTTTTTAACGTGCCCCCCTTTCGCGTCTGCGCTTTTTGCAAACCCCGCACACCAGAGCGGCAAGCATCAGCGCGCCGCCGCCTGCTGTATACAGTTTGGTACCGGCCCCGCCGGTAGAGGGAAGTTCGTAGTCGGACGGATCGGCCTGACTGGTGATCACAAGGCTGTCGGTTTTTACCGACTTCTCGGCATCATCGCTGATGGTCGTGTCCAGAATCCTGATGTTATTGATTACTTCACCGTCAACAGCCGTTTTGTCAAAGTCCTTCAGCTTGACGGTGTAGCGGATAGAATAGGTGCCTGCGGCAATGGGGGAATCGGCAGAACCCAAGGTGATCTTGCGCTCATCACTAACATCTTTCCAAGTGATGCCGAGCGTTGTATTGCCGTTTTCCATGCTGAGCCGGAGCGAGTCTTCGACATATTCGGCGGTTACGCCGGTGGGCAGGGTCATGCTGTCCGCAAGCGTCAGCGGGCCGGCCTGTTCGTTCTGGACCACAAGCGTAACAGTGTAATCCAGGTAGGCATCGCTGCCATTGTAGCGCGGGTCCTTCACGCTCTGGTTAAGGTCATAGTTCTTATCGTCTCTTTGATCCTCATCGGGGGTTTCATCCGGGTTGATGGTGATATCAAGGGCGTAATCTTTGTTGACCTCGATCTGATTAAAGCCGCTGCTGGTGACCTCGCTCTGGTTCCACTGGAAATTGAAGGAAACGTTGCTGGTGACCTTGGCATCGGAAGGATCGGCGCCTGCGGCTGCCTCCTCTTTCTGCTTGATATAGTTTTGGTCGTACCGCAGCACGGCGTACCAGCAGCCGTCATTCCCCTTGAGCAGCCGGTAGCTGCCGCAGGTGTCATAATTGCCGGTATCTTCCAGTTTGCCGGAGATAAGCTCATCGTTCAGCACATCAAAGCTCTTGGGCAGCTTAACATGGACAAAGTAGTCGTTGTCCTGGATCGCTTGGGCCGGGATATCTGTGACGGTAAGGCTGCTGTGCAGAAGCTCCGAAATGGTGGTGACGTTGGTATCCTCGTATTCAGTGCCATTCTTGCGCTGCACCTCCAGAGCAGTGAGGTAATCCAGTGCATCCAGACCTTTGATGGTGGTAATGGCATCTGCGTCATCTTCGACTTTGAAATCCGGCGTAGCAACGCCGTAATCGGCCTGCTGCGCATTTGCCACAGACACCAGCGTTGTCACCTGCGAAGCATTCAGCGTGACTTTAGCCACCTTGCCATCCACATCGCCGGAGATCACGGTCAGGGTGCCGGAATCTTCGTCCACATCGCTCACGATGCCAACGGTGCTGGCATCCACGGTGTATTCCTCAATGTGGGGCGCGGTGTCGGTGGTGGCCGCAGCATCCATGGAGAGCAGGGCAATGTCGGCATCGGCGGAATCATCCTGCACCTGCAACGGCTGGCTTTCCGCGGCCACAGCCTTGGTCACGGTGCCATTGTAAATGACGATATCACCGGGCATTGCGGCATCAGACGGCAGATCACCGTCAAAATCCATGGCATAGCCGCTGCCGGTCTCTTCGTTGTACAGCGCGCTGCGCAGCTGGCTGTGCAAAGACAGCACGCTGGAAACCTGCGGGATAGCGCTCTGGGGGATATCGGCATATTTCAGGCAGTAGGAAAGGAACATCACGTCCCATGGGCCGTAGTCGTTGCCGTAGTCGTTGCCGTAGCGGGTGTAGTGGCGCACGGTCTCGCCGTCGGCATCGTCCAGCTGGAAGTTGCGCTCGCTCTGCTCATAGCCCAGCTGGCTCTCGGCTACGGCCAGCAGGTCGTCGGCCCAGTTGCCGCTCAGCGTGGTGCCGGTCTGTGCCAGCCATTCGTCCTCGTCCTGCATGTCGTCCAGCGGGTCGGACAGGCAGTTCACCGTGTGGTGATGCTCCGGCAGGTCGCAGACCAGCACTTCCTCGTAGCAGGCATCGGTGTGGTGGTGCACCGGGGTCTCGATCACAGGATCGACCACCACGGGCTTTGCGGCCACCGGCTCCTCAAACAGGGCCACCGGGTCATAATCGGGGTTCACTTCTTCTACAAGCTCGCCCTCTTCCAGACCGCACACCAGCTCATAGGTGGTGGTGTAGCAGCTGTCGTCGTGGGTGTGCTCGAATTTATCGCAGATGAAGGTGACACCATCCTCATCAAAACAGCTGTCGTCGTGGGTGTGCTCTTCTTCCAGGCAGGTCAGCTCCTGCACTTCCTGGTAGCAGTCGTCGGTGTGCTCATGGGGCACAAAGATGTACTCCGGCTCTGCGGAATGGGCTGCAATGCCGGGATCATCCGCATCCACGCCGAACGCATCATCATCCATGTCGAATGTATCATCAAAAGACATGCCGTCGTCCGTCATGGTGGCGTTCCAGTCCTCCGGTTCGCCTTCCTCATAGCCGCACACCAGCTGCTTTTCATAGCAGGCAGCGGTGTGCTCGTGCTCCAACTCGCCGCACAGATAATCGGCCGTCTTGGCAATGCCCACGCCGTGCAGCTGCCAGTTCACGAACAGGCTGGTGGTAAGCGCCAGTGCCAGCAGCAGCGCAGTATAGCGTCTGGCGCGCTGGTGGTTCCGACGGAACTTTTTCTGATATTCTTTCACAATATCCCGCATGATTCCTAAACCTCCTTAGTGGATCAACGAGAAGCTGGACAAGGGCCATACCCGCAAAAAAACCTTGCCTACGATCTGACTTTTTTCCACACAGCCGATCACACTGCTGCGGCTGTCAATGGAGGTGGCCCGATGGTCACCCAGTACGAAATACCGGTTTTCCGGCACCTGATAGGGAAATTTGATGTCGCATTCGCCCAGAGCAAGTTCATCTACATAGGGCTCATCCAGCGTCTGGCCGTTCACAGTGACCACACCGTCCTCGTCCAGTTCGATCACATCACCGGGCAGGCCGATGATGCGCTTGAGCAGAAGCTTGTTCTGCCAGTAAAATCCGCAAAGGTCGCCGGTCTTCATGTCGCTGCCCTTGACCAGCAGAATGATGTCCCGGTCCTGCAGAGTGGGGTTCATGCTGTCGCCGGAGACCTGCAGCACCGGCAGAAACAGAGTGGCCAGCAGCACGGCAATGGCCGCGACCACCAGCAGCGTGTAGACCGTGCTGCGCAGCACCCGCATATAACGGCTGCGGTAGGCCAGACGTTCGCGCTCTGCTTCCACCTCTGCTGTGGATGGAATGGGCGTGAACCTGATCTTTTGCTCTTTCATTTGGCACGCTCCTCCGGCAGGAATTCCGTGCTGTGATAGCCGTCCAGCAGTTCGCTGGCCCGGCGGTCAAAAGCGGCCCGGCGCTGCTGGATCTCCTGCTGCGTCCGGGCAAGCATTGCCTTGCAGTCCGCTTCGGTCTGGGCGCGCTTGCGTGCGACGGCTTCCGTTTCCGCGTCGCACTGCTGCTGGGTACGGGCCTTCAGGTTCGCAGCCTCGGTCTGTGCCTGTGCAAGGATCTGCTGGGCTTCGGCTTCCGCCTGAGCGCGCAGAGCGCTGGCAGCGGCATCGGTGTTTTTGTTTGCTGCGAGCACCGATGCAACGTATTCATCAGCCGCAGCCTGCGCCGCTTCAAACACCTTGTTCAGCTCCAGTGCAGCCTGCGCAATGGAACCTGCGTTTTCAATATGGATCTGCCGTTCTTGCAGCTGGGCAGACAGGGCAGCGTTTTCTGCCCGGAGCCGGTCCTCGCTCTGCTTGAGCGCCAGAATGATCTCGACTAATTCGGTGCGGCGCATGTGCCGCAGTTCACGGTCTGGCATAATGATCGATTTCTCCCGCAAAAAGTGGTCGGATTAGGCGAACGAAAACTTTCGACAAATACGAAAATTTTCGCACCACAAAACCACATTTGATATATCAGTTTTCGGCGTGAAAGCGCCAGTTTGATGAATGACCTTCCACCTTATATGTTAGCACAGTATACGTAACAAAAGCGTAACAAAAATGCCTTTTCCGTGCATTTTTTTGCCAAAGCCAAAGAAAAATTGTTTCTTTTGATGTAAACGATTAAAATGCGTTAAAAACAAAAAGAACTGTCCCCACAACGGAGACAGTTCTTGAAAAACAGATGAAAATAGAAGCCGGATCAGAAGCTCTTCAGCAGATCGCCCAGAGTCAGGAAGGACTGGTAGATCACGTTGACATTGTTGATGATGGAGCTTGCACCGGAGAAGATGCGGGCAATGGCGTTGAACACCTTACCGACATTCAGGAAGCTGTTGTAAGCGTCGCGGGCACCACCGTCCAGATAGACCATTTCCTCTTCGCTGATGGAGGCATAGTTTGCGGGCAGTTTCATAGTAGACATGGAGATTTTCCTTTCTATTGATAAAATTGATACAGTGTGTGAAAAGACTTAAATAAAGGCAGCCACGGCCAGCGTGGTGATCAGAGCACCGGCTACCGTCAGAACGCTCAGAATCGGGCCGTCATCGTATTCCTGCGCGGTCTGTTCCGGCTGAGCGGGCGTGGATGTGCTGGTGGAAATGGTGGCATTTTTCACGGTCCAGTGTGCGTACACAGTGGTATCACCGGTAAACACCGTAGAGGTGCTGATTTTTGTGCCGCCCACCGGCTCGGTATACCAGCCGTCAAAGGTGTAGCCTTCCAGCGCAGGCTGCGCGGGCAGGGCACTGAGTTTGCCGCTCAGATTGGTGGTGACTGCCACAGCGGAGCTGCTGCCGCCCATGGCATCCAGACCAATGGTGTAGACCTGCGAATCCTTGTCTTCTGCGGCAAAGGCAGAGGGCAGTGCACAGCAGAGCAGTGCAGCGCTGAGCAGACCGAGGACCAGCATTTTCAAGATCTTTTTCATATGACTCCTCGCTTTCCTGACAAATTGGGATGTGGTGCATGCCGGGAACGGAAACACCAGAACAGACCTCGATGTCCCCGCCATGAGGCAGTAGACGAAAAAGCCGGGAAGAGGAGGTTTATTCAATCCTATATTTACCACATGCAGTGTAACAAAAGCGCAACAAAATGGGCGTGCTTTGTTGTTATGATGAAAAAAATTGGTTTTTCACAAATTGCAGGCTGCAAAAGGCGGCACAGAGCCGCCGCAAAAGCGGAAAAGTGGAACCTTCCCCTTGTGGAAAAACAAAGAATATGGTATAATATCTTGCACGATGCGCCATCGCCAAGCGGTAAGGCAGGGGACTTTGACTCCCCCATCGTAGGTTCGACTCCTGCTGGCGCAACCAAAAGCCCCGTCATCCTGAAAAGGCTGACGGGGCTTTTTGTATCACTTTTCCACAAAATGCGGCTGAACGGTGCAAAGCTCAGCGGCGGCGGATCTTTCTGGTGGGCTTGCGGCGGTTCCAGTTGTTCAAAAGGACCCACGCAAAGTAGATGATGATGGAAATAATACTCAGTGTTATTACAACTTTGAGGTACAGACTGCCTAAGAATTCCTGAAAACGCGCCACAGTGAACAGCAGCGGGTTGCGGCTGACATCCTGCCCGGCGATCAGGTCCACCACGCCAATGGTCTCACCGGCAAGCTTCAGTTCCACGGTACCCACCACATCGCCCTGCTGGACAGGGGCACACACGGAATCCGGCAGGTGGAAATATTTCTGGGTCACGCTGCCGTCGCCGGTGGAAGGCAGCAGGGTCATCATGCTGTCGGCGGGATACAGCTGCAGGGAGCTGGTATCGGAGGAATACTTCACCGGGATCTCGGCCAGCGTAAGGTCGGTGTCCAGTGCGGCCTGAATGGAAAAGCTGTCGAACACCCAGTCCATCAGCTTCACGGTCTCGCACAGGGCCGGGCGACGGTTGGCGTAGCCGAAATCGTCGCAGGTGTCCGGGCTTTGCATCACGCAGAAAATATAGGTGGCACCATCCTTATTGGCCCATGAAACATAGCTCTGATTGCCACTGTCGCTTTTGAATGCGGTCACATCGCACATGCCGCCCTGCATGGCGCTGCGGTAGTATTTGCCGCCGCTGGATTTGCTCAGCGCGGCGTTCTGGCTGACCAGAACAGACGAAGAACGGTGTTTTTCTTTGGCGGGCATGGTAAAGCTGGGCGCACCGGAAACCTCCACAAAGGCATCAAAGCTCATCAGATAGCGCAGGATCAGGTACATATCCACGGCACAGGTCACGTTGCCGCTGTCGATGCCGCAGGCATCCGTCCAGGTGCTGCCGGTGGTGCCGATGCGCTGGGACAGGGTGTTCATCTGGCTCACCCAGCCCGCGAGGTCGCCGCCGGAAAGGGCATAGGCAAGGCCCATGGCGGCTTCGTTGGCGTTGCGGGTCAGCATGGCGTACATGGCTTCGCGGTAGGTAAAGGTCTCGTTGGAGCGCATATCGGCGTTGTTGGTGTTATAAACGTAATCCGAGATGGCAAAGGGCATCTGGAAGGTGTCGTCCAGATGGTCGGCATAGTTGGTCAGCAGCAGGGCAATGGTCATGTACTTTGTCAGACCACCGGCGGATACCTGCTTTGTGCTGTCCTTATCATAGACGATGATATTGGTATCGGTGTTGACGATATAGGCACTCTGTGCCTGCACCTGATAGACCGGGGTGGGGTCGAACATAGCCCCAGCGGGCAGCACAAGGCAGCTGAACAGGACAGCGAACGACAAAACCAGCGCAAAAATACGTTTCATGTGGACAATTCCTTTAAAAAGCGATAATATAAAACAACAGGCAGCACGGCACAGGTGCAGTGCGCCGGATAAGAACGAGATCACAGCGGAAGACTGTATTCTTTATAATAACAGGTTTGGCGGGGTGTGACAAGGCTTATTGTGCCGATTTCACATCCGGTCAGGGAGGACAGGAATGGTATATCTGACAGGGGACACCCACGGCGACATCGACCGCTTCAAGCACGGCAAGCTGCGCTGGCTGGGCAAACGGGATACCGTGGTGGTACTGGGCGACTTTGGCTTTGTGTGGGACGGCAGCAAGGAGGAACAGAAAAAGCTGGATTGGCTGCGCAAGCGCCCGTATACCCTGCTGTTTCTGGACGGCAGCCACGAAAACTACGACCTTTTAAAGCAGTATCCCACCGAGGAACGCTTTGGCGGCAAGGTGCAGGCACTGGGCGGCAATGTGTACCATGTGTGCCGCGGCAGCGTGCTGGAATTGGAGAATAAAAAATACCTGTGCTTTGGCGGTGCGGAAAGTCAGGATGTGGAGGATCGGGAACCCGGCGTGAACTGGTGGAGGGAAGAAATGCCTTCGGAGGAGGAATACGCCTTTTGTGAGGAGAACCTTGCAGAGTGCGATTACAAAGTGGATTATGTGCTGACCCACGATGCGCCAAGCAGATTTTTGGATTTTACCGCCCTTGCCAGCGGCGAGACCAACCAGCTGCACAGCTTTCTGGATAAAATTTTGTTGAAGCTGACCTACGACAAGTGGTTTTTTGGCTGCTACCATAAGGATACCCAGCTTTCCACCAAAAGCCGATGCGTGTTCTGCGATGTGATAAGCATGGGCGAACGGCACGCAAAGCGTTCCGTTCGATAACAGGGGCCGCTGCACCAGCCGTGCAGCGGCTTTTGCATTTGCTGTTGCTTGTGCGCAAAAAGCCTCCGGATCAGTTCATGGCTCCGGCTTTCTCGAACATCTGCTGCACCTGCTGTTCCAGCAGTACGTGCTCCGGCGCTTCCAGCAGCGGGTCGTCGGCCAGCATGGCAACGGCTTCCGCCTGCGCAGCGTGCAGGGTGCGGGTGTCGTTCATCAGGTCGGCGATCTGCAGGGTGGGCAGGCCGTGCTGGCGGCTGCCGAAAAAGTCGCCGGGGCCGCGGGTCTCCAGATCGTACTGCGCCACCGCAAAGCCGTCCGTGGTGCTGCACAAAAATTTCAGCCGCTTTTGTACGTTTTCGCTTTGGTTGTCGCTGACAAGAAAGCACCAGCTCTCCGCTGCACCGCGTCCCACGCGGCCGCGCAGCTGGTGCAGGGCGCTCAGACCGTAGCGCTCTGCGTTTTCAATCACCATTACGCTGGCATTGGGCACATCCACACCCACCTCAATGACGGTGGTGGACACCAGTGCGTCCAGCCGTCCGGCTTTGAAGTCCTCCATCACGGCAGCTTTCTCCTTGGGTTTGAGCTTGCCGTGCATCAGGCCTACCCGGCGCTCCGGCAGCAGGGCTTTGGCAATGCCCTCGTAGTAGCTCTTAACGGCGTTCAGCCCGCCATCCGGTGTGTCCTCGATGGCGGGGCAGACCAGATACACCTGCCGCCCGCGCCCGATCTCCTGATCGAGAAAATGGTAGAGGTCGTGCCGCTTTTTGCCGGTGATGCAGCGGGTCTTGACCGGTGTGCGGCCCGGCGGCAGCTCGTCCAGAATGGAGATGTCCAAATCGCCGTAGATGAGCAGGCCCAGCGTGCGGGGAATGGGCGTTGCGCTCATCACCAGCAGGTGCGGATTCGCGGCCTTTTCAGCCAGCATCCCGCGCTGCCGTACCCCAAAGCGGTGCTGCTCGTCGATCACGGCAAGACCCAGCCGGGCAAATTCTACGCCTTCGCTGAGGATGGCGTGGGTGCCCACCACAAGGTCGGCTTCGTCGTTCCGGATGGCGGCAAGGGTGGTGCGGCGTGCAGCGGCCTTCATGCCGCCGGTCAGCAGGGCCACCCGCATCCCGAAGGGGGCAAGCATCCGGTTCAGGCCTTCGGCGTGCTGGGTGGCCAGAATTTCTGTCGGGGCCAGCAGCGCGGCCTGATACCCCGCCCGGATGCAGGCCCAGATGGCGGCAGCCGCCACCAGCGTTTTGCCGCTGCCCACATCGCCCTGCAAAAGGCGGTTCATGGAAGTCTCGCCCGCCATGTCGGCCAGAATCTCGCTCACGGCCCGGCGCTGGGCTCCGGTGGGGGAAAAGGGCAGGCTGGCCCAGAACAGGGACGGGTCGGCAAGCTGCATGGGCGCACCGGTGGCAGCGGCACCCCGGTTTTTCATCCGGCCAATGCCCAGCTGCAAAACCAGAAGTTCTTCATAGATCAGCCGCCGCCGGGCTGCATAGGCCTGCTCTTCGGTGGCAGGGCAGTGGATGGCCCGCACGGCATCTGCCTTGGAGAGCAGACGGTATTTTGCCAGCATTTCCGGCGGAAGAGGGTCGGGCAGAAGCTCTGCATGGGGCAGCAGCTGCCGCACGCACTTAGCGATGGCATTGCTGGTCAGGCCCTCGGTCTGGGGGTAGACCGCTTCAAAGGGAGAAGCCTTGATCTGCTCGGCGGTGCGCACCTGCGGGTTGACCATCTGGCGGCGCAGCATCCCGCCGGTAACGATGCCCTGAAAATAATATTCCTGCCCAAGCTGCAGCTTCTGGGCGGCATACGGATTATTGAACCATGTGATCTCCAGACTGGACACATCGTCCCCGGCAGTGATGCGCTCCATCCGCCGCCCGCCCGGCAGGATACGCCCGCCGGGTTTGGCGAACACCTCAGCCCTGACGACGCACTCCACATCGGTGGGCGCTTCGGCGATGGAATAGGGTTTGGTGAAGTCGATATATCTGCGCGGGTAGTGGCACAGCAGGTCGGCCAGCGTCACGATGCCCAGCTTCTCGAACCGCTCAGCGGTCTTGGGGCCAACGCCCTTCAGGTAGCGCACCGGCGTATCCGGGGTGAGGGTGGTATGGTTTTCGGCGGGCATGGCGTGTCAGCTCCTTTCCTGGATGCAATATAGCCATTGTAACACG
This sequence comes from Faecalibacterium faecis, assembly GCF_040096475.1. Taxonomy (NCBI): domain Bacteria; kingdom Bacillati; phylum Bacillota; class Clostridia; order Eubacteriales; family Oscillospiraceae; genus Faecalibacterium; species Faecalibacterium faecis. The sequence goes on from NZ_JBBMEP010000013.1 coordinate 72,908, forward strand.
GAGCGGCAGCGGATGCAAATGGCCCAAAAAGGAAAAACCGGCAGGACCTTTGCCTTTGGGCAGGAACTGTGGTACACTCGGAAGAAAAAGAGGGGAGAATATTTATGGAGATCCGTAAGGGGACCTTAAAGGACTTGGAGGCCATTGCAGCGGTGGAGGCGGCCTGCTTCCCGGCGGCAGAGGCGGCTACGGCAGAGGAGTTTGCCGGGCGGCTGCAGCAGTACGGCGATCATTTTTGGCTGCTGTGGGAGGGGGAAAGGCTGCTGGCCTTTGTGGACGGCTTTTGCACCGACTGGCCGGACCTGACCGATGAGATGTACGCCGACGCCTCCCTCCACCGGGAGAATGGTGCCTGGCAGATGATCTTTGGGGTAAACACCATCCCGGCCTGCCGCAGACAGGGGTACGCCGGGCAGCTGCTGCAGCAGGCCATTGCCGACGCCCGGGCCCAAGGCCGGAAGGGGCTGGTACTGACCTGCAAGGAGGCCCTGGTGCACTACTATGCAAAGTTCGGCTTTGTGAACGAGGGCGTTTCCGGCTCCACCCACGGGGGCGTGGTGTGGTACCAGATGCGGCTGAAGTTCTGAGGGGGACGATCTGGAATGGCCTACGCCTTGCTCCGGCCGTATTCAGCGGAAGAATAATTTTTAAGAGAGCAATGCCGGAGCGTCCGCGGAAGCTCCGGCATTGCATTTTCACTGGAGGGGGCGTAAAGGTAGACGGCATTTGCAGTGCCGCTTTCTGCGAAAGTGCGGCACTGCGGCAGACTTTTCGGCTTAACTGCAAAGTGACCGGTTTCGCTAGAGGCTCTCCCTTTGAGGAAAGACTTCCCCCGTTCCGGGGGAAGATGTCACCGCAGGTGACAAAAGGGGGAGTCTGTCACCGTAGGTGACGGAGAGGGCGAGGAGGCTGATAGGGAACAACGCAAAACAAAAAAATCCCGGAAGCTTCAGCTTCCGGGAATCTTTTGGAGGTGACGACCAGATTTGAACTGGTGGATGAGGGTTTTGCAGACCCTTGCCTTACCACTTGGCCACGTCACCATATTTAGGAGTGAATTTCCACTCCTGTTGGAGCGGCCGACGAGGCTCGAACTCGCTACCTCCACCTTGGCAAGGTGGCGCTCTACCAGATGAGCTACGGCCGCATATTCGGTGCATTTTACCTTGCACCCATCATTTCTGATGCCCTGAAAACAAGTTTCAAAGTAGGTGAAAGCTTGCGCTTTCTTGGTGGCGACCCGGATCGGGCTCGAACCGACGACCCCCAGCGTGACAGGCTGGTGCTCTAACCAACTGAGCTACCGGGCCATATTGGAGCAACTATTGCTGCTCCCTTATGGAGCGGCCGACGAGGCTCGAACTCGCTACCTCCACCTTGGCAAGGTGGCGCTCTACCAGATGAGCTACGGCCGCATATTGGAAACCCTGCTGGGTTTCCTTGACTGGTGCCTCCGATCGGAATCGAACCAATGACACGGGGATTTTCAGTCCCCTGCTCTACCGACTGAGCTACAGAGGCGCACCGGACGATGATTATTATACCTGAAATTTCGATTTTGTAAAGGGGTAAATCCGAATTTTTTTTAGAAAATTGAAACTTTCTTGATTTTGGTCGCTCCAGCGCGTAAAATAAGAATGACTTTTTTCAACCTGCTTTCGGCACATCCGGCACAGGACGTGCTGTGTGCGGGTGTGCCAAACAGAAATTGACAAATTCAACAACCTATGGTTTAATGAAAATGAAATGATTCAGGCGCTTTTGCCCTTTTTCTCTGTGTATACCTATATTATAGTAAGAAAAGGGCAGAGGCGTTTTATGATTTGACTACAGACGGCCCGCTTTTTGCAAGAAAGGCCGGGCCGGGAGGAGCAGCATGGCAAAAAAACAGGAATATGGCAACGAGAGCATTACTTCTTTGAAGGGTGCTGACCGTGTGCGTAAGCGCCCGGCCGTTATCTTTGGCTCAGACGGCGTGGAGGGCTGCGCCCACTCCATCTTTGAGATCGTCTCCAACTCCATCGACGAAGCCCGCGACGGCCACGGCGATACCATCAACGTGACCCGCTGTAAGGATGGCAGCGTCATCGTTGAGGACTTTGGCCGCGGTATGCCCGTGGACTGGAACAACGGCGAGGGGCGCTACAATTGGGAGCTGTTGTTCTGCGAGATGTATGCAGGCGGCAAGTATGGCGAGGGTGAGGATAACTACGAGTTCAGCCTTGGCTTGAACGGTCTGGGCCTGTGCGCTACCCAGTATGCTTCTGCATGGATGACCGCCGATATCTATCGTGACGGATACCACTATCACCTTGATTTTAAAAAGGGCGAGAATGTGGGCGGCCTGCAGAAGGAAGCCTACAAGGGCCGCCGCACCGGCAGCATCATTCACTGGAAGCCGGACGACGAGGTGTTTACCGACATCGATGTGCCCGGCAGCTACTATAAGGATACCCTGCGCCGTCAAGCAGTGGTCAACGCAGGCCTGACCCTGAACTTTACCGATGAAAAAGAGAAAGACCCTGCCACTGGCAAGGCGTGGTACGAGAGCTGGTGCTATGAGCACGGTATCGCGGACTATGTGGCCGAGGTGGCAGGGGAGGATACCCTGACCCCGGTGTTCAGCTGCGAGAGTGAGGCTGTGGGCCGGGACCGCGAGGACCAGCCGGATTACAAGGTGCGCATGAGCGCGGCGTTCTGCTTCTCCAATAAGGTGCAGATGCTGGAATACTACCACAACTCTTCCTGGCTGGAGCACGGCGGCAGCCCGGAGCACGCGGTGCGCACTGCCTTTGTCTACCAGATCAATAAGTACCTGAAGGAAAAGAACCTCTATAAAAAAGGTGAGAGCGCCATCAGCTTTCAGGATGTGCAGGACTGCTTGGTGTATGTCTCGTCCAGTTTTTCCACCCGCACCAGCTACGAGAACCAGACCAAAAAGGCCATCACCAACAAATTCGTCTCGCAGGCTATGACCGACTTCCTCAAGCATTATCTGGAAGTGTATTTTCTGGAAAAGCCGGACGAGGCCCAGAAGATCTGCCAGCAGGTGCTGGTGAACAAGCAGAGCCGTGAGCATGCAGAAAAAACGCGCCAGAGCATCAAAAAAACCCTGTCCACCCAGATCGACCTTGCCAACCGGGTGCAGAAATTCGTGGACTGCCGCACCAAGGATGCATCCCGCCGCGAGCTGTATATCGTGGAGGGCGATTCCGCTATGGGTGCAGTCAAGTCCAGCCGCGACAGTGAATATCAGGCCATCATGCCCATCCGCGGCAAGATCCTGAACTGCCTGAAGGCCGACTATGCCCGCATCTTTAAGTCGGATGTCATCGTGGATCTCATCAAGGTGATGGGCTGCGGCGTGGAACTGGGCGGCAAACACAACAAGGAGCTGGCCACCTTCAATCTCGATAATCTGCGGTTCAATAAAATCGTCATTTGTACCGATGCCGATGTGGACGGCTACCAGATCCGCACGCTGGTGCTCACCATGCTCTACCGCCTGACCCCGACCCTGATCGAGAAGGGCTATGTGTATATCGCAGAGTCGCCGCTGTATGAAATTACAACGAAAGACCGAACTTATTTTGCCTACACCGAGCCGGAAAAGACAGCGTTTCTGGAAGAGATCGGCGAGAAAAAATACACCATCCAGCGCTCCAAAGGTCTGGGTGAGAACGACCCCGAGATGATGTGGCTGACCACCATGAACCCGGAGAGCCGCCGTCTGATCAAGGTGATGCCCACCGATGTGGTGCAGACTGCGCAGGTGTTCGATATCCTGCTGGGTGATAACCTTGCAGGCCGCAAGGAACACATTGCGCAGCACGGCGCAGAATATCTGGACGATCTGGATGTGAGCTGATGATTTTAAATTGCCTCCGCTTGCGCTCTGGCAATGACAGAGGTAACGTTATTTTAATTTGGTGATTTGTCGCAGCCTGCGGGCTGCTCCAAATCACGTTTTCACGAAGAAGGCCCCAACGGGTCACGGCATTTTAAGGGAAAAATGCAGAAAACCGGAACGGCTCCATCTGTGAAAGAGCAGCTCAGGATGGCCCGCAGGCCATCCTGAGCTGCAAAAATAAAAAATATTTTCCGCTGAATATGGGCAGAGCGAGAGCGGCGCCCATTTAAAATCGTCAAGAGGTTAGAAGATGCCTAGAAAATCGACCAAGAAAACACTCAAGCCGGTGCGCCCGCAGCTGGGCGACGGCGTTGAAATTTTAAATGCCGGCAGTGTGCTGGAGGACCCCATCACCCGCACGCTGGAAACCAACTATATGCCCTACGCCATGAGCGTCATCGTCAGCCGCGCGCTGCCAGAGATCGACGGCTTCAAACCGGCGCACCGCAAGCTGCTGTACACCATGTACGAGATGGGCCTGCTCAAGGGCGCACGCACCAAGTCTGCCAACATTGTGGGCAGCACCATGCACCTGAACCCCCACGGCGATGCCGCCATCTACGGCACCATGGTGCGCATGGGCCGCGGCAACGAGAGCCTGCTGGTGCCCTTTGTGGACAGCAAGGGCAACTTTGGCAAGGCCTACAGCCGGGATATGTCCTGCGCTGCTGCCCGTTATACGGAGGCAAAGCTCGAGGGTGTGTGCGAGGAGCTGTTCCGGGATATCGACAAGGAGACCGTGGACTTTGTGCCCAACTACGACAGCACCACCACCGAGCCTACCCTGCTGCCGGTCACCTTCCCCACCATTCTGGCCAACAACACGCTGGGCATCGCGGTGGGCATGGCATGCAACATCTGCTCATTCAATCTGGCAGAGCTGTGCGCCACCACCGTGGCCCTGATGAAGGACGAGCACCACGACATCTCCACCACCATGCCTGCCCCGGACTTCGTGGGCGGCGGTCAGATTTTGTACGATGAAGCGCAGATGCGTGAAATTTACGAGAACGGCCGCGGCAGCGTGAAGGTACGCGCCCGCTACAGTGTGGTGCCGGGCGAGAACATGATCGAGGTCACCCAGATCCCGCCAACCACCACGGTGGAGGCCATCATGGACAAGATCACAGAGCTGGTCAAGGCCGGCAAGGTCAAGGAGATCAGCGACATGCGTGACGAGACCGACCTGAACGGCCTGAAGCTGACACTAGACCTCAAGCGCGGCGTGGATGCCGACAAGCTGATGGCAAAGCTGTTTAAGGCTACCCCTCTGGAAGACAGCTTCAGCGCTAACTTCAATATTCTGGTGTCCGGCCAGCCCCGCGTGATGGGCGTGCGCGAAATTCTCAAGGAGTGGACGGCCTTCCGCGTGGAGTGCGTGCGCCGCCGCACCTACTACGACCTGCACGGCAAGGAAAAGCGCCTGCACCTGCTCAAGGGTCTTGCTGCCATCCTGCTGGACATTGACAAGGCAATCAAAATTATCCGCACCACCGAGGAAGAGACCGAAGTGGTGCCCAACCTGATGATCGGTTTTGGCATCGATGAAGTGCAGGCCGACTATGTGGCCGAGATCAAGCTGCGTCATTTGAACCGGGAATATATCCTCAAGCGCACCAGCGAGATCGAACAGCTGGAGAAGGACATTGCCGACCTGAACGATATCCTTGCAAAGCCCGCCCGCATCCGCCGCATCATCATCAATGAGCTGAACGATGTTGCCAAGAAGTACGGCCAGCCCCGCCGCAGCGAGATCCTGTACGATCTGCCTGAGGATGAGAACGGCTCCGAGGAGGAAGAAGCGCCGGATTACCCCGTGACGGTGTTCTTTACCCGCGAGGGCTACTTCAAAAAGATCCCGCCGCAGGGTCTGCGCACCGCCGGTGCCCATAAGCTGAAAGAAGGCGACGAGATCGTGCAGCAGATCGAGACCCGCAACAACGTAGAAGCGCTGTTCTTTACCGACAAGCAGCAGGTGTACAAGGTGCGTCTGGCTGAGCTGGAGGACGGCAAGGTGGCTCAGATGGGCATTTTCATCCCGGGCCGTCTGGGCATGGACGAGGGCGAGAACGTGCTCTCCATGGTGATCACCAGCGACTACAGCGGCTATATGCTGTTCTTCTTTGCCAGCGGCAAGTGCGCTAAAATTCCGCTCAGCTCCTATGCCACCAAGCAGAACCGCCGCAAGCTGCTCAAGGCCTACTGCGACAAGGAACCGCTGGCAAAGCTCTTCTTCCTGCCGGAGGAAACGGAGCTTGCCATCCGCACCAGCGCCAGCCGGATGCTGCTGGTTGGCACGGCGCAGATCGCGGCCAAGGCCACTCGCGACAGTCAGGGCGTGGCAGTGGTTACTTTGAAAAAGAACCAGACCATCGCTTCGGTGGTGCCTGCGGACACGCTGGAGCTGGCGAACCCCCACCGCTACCGTGTGCGCAGCCTGCCCGCTACCGGTGCGCTGATTCGTGCCGAGGACGAGGGCGAGCAGATGAGCCTGCTGTAAAAAAACTCCCCCAGTCTCGCATTCGCTCGACAGCCCCCTCTAGGATGGGGCCTTTGGCATGGCGGCAAAGCCTCTGGTTGAATTGCAAAGTATCCGGTTTCGCCAGAGGCTCCCTCTCCGAGGGAGCTGGCACGGCGTAAGCCGTGACTGAGGGAGTTCAAGCAGTAGCGGAGACAATTTTAAATCGTTTCGATATAAAAGAGGAAACTGCAATGCAAAACATCGACCTGATCTGTGTGGGCAAGCTGAATGCAAAATATTTCGCCGAGGGCGTGGCCGAGTACCAGAAGCGCCTTGCCGCCTTCGCGTCCTTCCGCATCATTGAGCTGCCGGAGGAAAAGATCGAGGAGAAGAACGCCTCGGATGCCGTGGTAAAAAAGGCACTGGACAAGGAGGGCAAGGCCATCCTGTCCAACGTGCGCAAGGGCGCTGCCATCGTGGCTATGTGCATTGAGGGCAGGCAAATCTCCTCCGACGAGCTGGCGCAGTTCCTTGCCGACCGCGCAAACAGTGGGGCAGGAGACGTGGCCTTTGTGATCGGCTCGTCCCACGGCCTGTCCGATGAGGTGAAAAAGGCCGCTGCACTCAAGTTCAGCATGGGACGCATCACCATGCCCCACCAGCTGGCCCGCCTTGTGCTCACGGAACAGATCTACCGTGCCTGCACCATCAATGCAGGAATGAAATACCATAAATAAGTGCAAAAACCGGTCTGTTCCCCAAAGCAGGCCGGTTTTCGGCTTTACAAGCGGCGCAAAACATGGTACAGTAAAGATACTGTGCTTTCCCTTTGAAAAGCACGCCCGGCAGTGGGGAAAGCTGCCGGAACGATACAACAACGACACGGCAAACCAGCCGCGGACGGAAAGGATGTACTACAATGGAACAGAGCGAAAAGACCCTTGATATGATCGTCAATCTCTGCAAGAACCGTGGTTATGTGTTCCCCGGTTCCGAGATCTACGGCGGTCTGGCCAACAGCTGGGACTACGGCCCGCTGGGCGTCGAGTTCAAGAACAATGTCAAAAAGGCATGGCTGAAGAAATTCGTGCAGGAGAGCCCCTATAATGTGGGTCTGGATGCAGCCATCATCATGAACCCTCAGACCTGGGTGACCACCGGCCACGTCTCCAGCTTCTCGGACCCCCTGCTGGACTGCCGCGCCTGCAAGGCACGCCACCGCGCCGACAAGCTGATCGGCGAGGAGCACCCCGAGGTGAACGTGGATGCCATGAGCTTTGACGAAATGGATGCTTTCATCGCAGAGCATGAGGACATCGTGTGCCCGGTGTGCGGCAAGCACGATTTTACCCCCATCCGCAAGTTCAACCTGATGTTCAAGACTGCCATCGGCGTTACTGAGGATAGCTCTTCCACCTGCTATCTGCGTCCTGAGACCGCACAGGGCATCTTTGTCAACTTTGCCAACATCCAGCGCACCACCCGCCGCAAGCTGCCCTTCGGCGTGTGCCAGGTAGGCAAGGCTTTCCGCAACGAGATCACCCCGGGCAACTTCACCTTCCGCACCCGTGAGTTCGAGCAGATGGAGTGCGAGTTCTTCTGCAAGCCCGGCACCGATCTGGAATGGTTCGCTTACTGGAAGGACTATTGCGAGAACTGGCTGCTGAGCCTTGGCATCAAGAAGGAGCACCTGCGCCTGCGTGACCACGAGCCTGCAGAGCTGGCCTTCTACAGCCGCGCTACCACCGATATCGAGTACGCCTTCCCGTTCACCGACTGGGGTGAGCTGTGGGGCATCGCGGATCGTACCAACTACGACCTGACCCGCCATCAGGAAGCTTCCGGCAAGAGCCTGGAGTACTTCGACAGCGAGACCAACGAGCACTACATCCCCTACGTCATTGAGCCGTCTCTGGGCTGTGACCGTGTGGCTTTGGCCTTCCTGTGCGAAGCATACGACGAGGAGCACCTGACCGACAGCAAGGGCAAGGAGGATATCCGTACCGTGCTGCATCTGCATCCGGCTCTGGCTCCCTACAAGTGCGCCGTGCTGCCCTTGAGCAAGAAGCTGGGCGAGAAGGCCATGGAGATCCGCAACGAGCTGAGCAAGTACTTCATGGTAGATTACGACGATACCGGTTCCATCGGCAAGCGTTACCGCCGCGAGGACGAGATCGGCACCCCGTACTGCATCACGGTGGACTTTGATACCGTGGGTGACGAGGCCAAGGGCATTGCCGCCGACAACTGCGTCACCGTCCGTGACCGCGACACCATGGAGCAGGTGCGTATGCCCATCTCCGAGCTGAAAGCTTATATCGAGAGCAAGATCGAGTTCTGAGGAAAATTCGCTTTCAGGCGATAAAAAACAGCCCCGCCGTTGCAATTTCGGCGGGGCTGTGCTATAATACAAATAAAGAAAGTGCTGTCTGGCAAACGGTCAGTACCTTTCCGGCGCGATAATCAAAAGATGACCGCTCAGGTTTGGACGCTGAGGGCGGTCATTTTTTGTTGTTGAAGATCTTCCACGCGATATCGAAAATGCCAAAGCTCACGGTTGCAAGCAATGTGAGCAGAGCCAGAGTTTCTAAAAGCGTCATGAAGCATCACCCCCTTCGCTGCAAAGCGTCGGGGTACGACAAAAATGTTCGCCTTCCCGACGCAGGGCCGAAAAGGCATAGACCGCCTGCCGTATGTAGACAGCACTCTCAAAAGACAGTATAACAGACGTTTCCTGCTTTTTCAACAGCGGGAGGTGTCTGTTTTCTTTTTACTGGACAGAACGGCTCGTACCGGGTATACTGAAAAACAGAAAAACATGATTTTTACACCGCAGGAGGTTCTACCGTGGAAAACTTTGACGAACTGCTGAAAAAATATGCCGATTTCATCGTCCGGGTGGGGGTGAACCCGCAGCCCGGACAGACCCTCATCATCAACTGCCCGCTGGAGGGCGCGCCGCTGGCGCGGCTGTGCGTGCGCAGTGCCTACGAAGCCGGTGCCCGGGATGTGCAGGTGAACTGGAGCGATGACGCTGTGGCCCGTGCCCGCATGGAGCTGGGCAGCGAGGAGGCCCTGACCGACCTCAAGCCATGGCAGCTGCGCCGCTATCTTGACTATGCTGAAAGCGAGGGCGGCGTGTGTGTACTGCATCTCATTGCGGACGACCCGGAGCTGTATGTGGGCATTGACGGCAATAAGATCAGCCGGGTGAATGCCGCCCGCCGCGCCTTTATGGAGGAGTGGCAGGAGTACACCATGAACGACCGGGTGCAGTGGTCCATTGCGGCCCTGCCCAGTGTGCCGTGGGCAAAGAAGGTCTTCCCGGAGCTGGACGCGGATGCCGCCATGGAAGCGCTGTGGAAGCTGATCTTTGACGTGTGCCGGGTCACCGGTGGCGACCCGGTGAACGAGTGGCAGGCCCATATGGAGCGGCTCAGCACTCTGCGGGATAAAATGAACGCGCTGGACTTGGAAAGCGTGCATTTTGAGAGCAGCAATGGCACGGACCTGACCGTGGGTCTTGCGGATCAGGCTGTGTGGGAAAGCGCTGCCAGCAAGAGCGAAAAGGGCGTGGTGTTCCTGCCCAACATCCCCACGGAGGAAGTGTTCACTGCGCCCCACAAGGACAGGGTAGAGGGCGTTGTCTACGGCACAAAGCCCTATGTGTTCAACGGCCAGCTCATCAAGAACTTCCATGTCACCTTTGAGAAGGGCCGGGTTGTGGACTACCACGCCGAGCAGGGACAGGTGCTGCTGGGCCGTCTGCTGGACGGCGACGAAGGCTCCCGCAGCATTGGCGAAGTGGCACTGGTGCCGGCAAGCAGCCCCATCAATCGCAGCGGCAAGCTGTTCTACAGCACGTTGTTTGACGAAAATGCCGCCTGCCACATCGCTTTTGGTGCCAGCTACCCCGGCACCACGAAGGGCGGCACGGCGCTGACGAAGGAAGAGCTGCTGGCCCGCGGCATGAACCAGTCCCGCCTGCATGAGGATGTGATGATCGGTGCAGAGGACAGCCATATCACCGGCAAATGCCGCGATGGCCGCACCGTGGAGCTGTTCAGGGACGGCGTGTGGGTGCTGTAAAAGACCCTGCGGCGAAAAAAATCTGCGAAAATGCTTGCATAATCGCGGGATGTATGGTATATTCTAGTAGTACGATATAGTTTAACCTGAAACGTGGGCCGCAAGGTCCGCGTTTCTTGTTTGTTTGGAGGTTTTTTATGGCGAAGCAGTCTGGCGGCAACACCGCCCAGAGAGTCGAAGCGCTTGTCCGCCCCACCGTGGAGGGCATGGGCCTGCGCCTGTGGGATGTGGTTTTTGAAAAGGAAGGTCCAGACTGGTATCTTCGCGTGCTCATCGACAAGGACGGCACCATGGATACCGACACCTGCGCGGATGTTTCCCATGCGCTGGACCCCATCCTTGACGAGGCAGACCCCATCGACCAGAGCTATTATCTGGAAGTGGGCAGCCCCGGCCTTGGCCGTAAGCTGACCCGCCCGGAGCACTATGAAGCCCTCAAGGGCCAGAAGATCCGGGTAAAGCTCATCCGCCCGAATGCAGACGGCGTGCGTGAGTTTTCCGGTATCCTGACAGGCCGCGAGGGCAGCACCGTTACGGTGAACACCGATGCGGGCGCTGTCACCTTTGAGGTGAACGCCGCATCCAGCGTGAACCTGTGCGACGATGAAGACCTGTTTGACTAACATAGATAGAGAGTAAATTACAGGAGGAACCCGAAAAATGGCAGCAGCGAACAATGAATTTTTTGAAGCTCTCTCCATGCTGGAGCACGAGCGCGGCATCACCGCAGAATACCTGATCGAAAAGATCAAGGCTGCGATCATCATTGCCGTCAAGAAGAACTATGAGGTGGAAGAGGACCACGTGAAGGTGGATATCGACCCCGCCGCAGGCCGCTTTGATGTGGCCCTGATCCAGGACGTTGTGGCCGACGAGGACTGGTACGACGAGCACTCTGAGATCGGCATTACCGAGGCACAGAAGATCCGCAAGAGCTACGAAGTGGGCGACCGCATCGTGACCCCCCTCAAGACCAAGGACTTCGGCCGCATTGCAGCCCAGACTGCAAAGCACGTGATCCGTCAGGGCATCCGCGAGGCTGAGCGCAGCCAGCAGCTGAGCGAGATCCAGTCCCGTGCACACGACATCGTGCAGGCCACCGTTACCCGCGTGGACCCGGAGAAGGGCATCGTTGCTCTGGATCTGGGCAAGGGCGGCGAGGCCATCCTGCCCCACAACGAGCAGGTGCCCGGCGAGGTGTACACCGAGGGCCAGACCCTGCAGGTCTACGTTGTGGACGTGGTCAGCACTGAGCGCGGCCCCCGCGTTATGATCAGCCGCACCCACCCCGGCCTTGTCAAGCGCCTGTTTGAGCTGGAAGTGCCCGAAATTTTTGACGGCACTGTGGAGGTCAAGGCCATCAGCCGCGAGGCTGGTGCCCGCACCAAGATGGCTGTTTGGAGCAAGGACCCCAACGTGAACCCTGTTTCCGCCTGCATCGGCGAGCACGGTGCCCGTGTAGCTGCTGTTGTGGAAAAGCTGGGCGGCGAAAAGATCGACATTGTGAAGTGGAGCGAGGATATCTCCGAGTTCATCTCCGCAGCACTCAGCCCGGCCAAGGTGGTCAAGGTGGAACTGCTGCCCGGCGAGACCCGTTCCTGCCGTGTGACCGTGCCCGACCAGCAGCTGAGCCTTGCCATTGGCAACAAGGGCCAGAACGCACGCCTGTGCGCACGCCTGACCGGCTACAACATTGATATCCGCCCCGAGAGCGGCTATTATGGCGAGGAAGAGCCGAAGAAGGAAGCCGAGACCGACACCGAGTAATTCCGGCGCAGATGGCCAAAGGAGGGAAACCGGATGGCACAGAAAAAGATCCCTTCCCGCCAGTGCATCGGCTGCATGACCAGCCGCCCCAAAAAGGAGCTGGTGCGTGTGGTGCGTGCACCCAGCGGAGAGATCAGCATTGATCTGGTCGGCAAAAAGCCGGGCCGCGGCGCGTATCTCTGCCCGAACCCCGACTGCCTGACCAAGGCAAAAAAGAAAAAGGCGCTGGAGCGCTGCTTTGAGCAGCCGGTTCCCGCCGAAGTTTACGAGGCTCTGGCCGCACAGCTGGCCGAAGCCGCAAAGGAGGCAGCAGCAAATGGCAAAGAAGAATAACACCCCCGCAAAGCCCAAGCTGCCGCCGGAGGAAGCGCTGTTTCAGGCGCTGAGCCTGTGCCGCAAGGCGGGCGCACTGACCATGGGCTTTGATGCCGTGGAAGATGCCTGCGTCAAGAGCAAGGCATGGCTGGTGATGGTGGCAAGCGATGCCAGCGCCAAGACCGTGCAGCGCCTCGACTATTCTGTGGGCGATCTGGTGGATGTGATCACCATGCCGCTTACGCAGGATAAACTGGCCGATATCAGCCGCAAGCCTGTGGCTGTTTACGCGGTGACTGACCGCAACCTCGCAAAGCTCTGCTTTGACCGCCTGTCGGACTGCGGAGCAATCAAAAATGAGGAGGATATGACCGAATGATCGTAAAATATAAAGTGAGTGATTTTGCAAAGGACCTGAACCTTTCCGCCAAGAAGGTCCTGGATGAGCTGAACGCTATGGGCAGCACCGGCAAGAAGAACAGCTCCAATCTGGAAGAGAACGAGCTGAACTACCTGCTGGAAAAGTTCAGCAAGGATAACAGCGTGGCAAATCTGGACGAATTCCTGAACAGCGCCAAGGCCGCAAAGGAAGAGCCGAAGCCCACTGAGAAGAAGGCCGAGAAAAAGCCCGAAGCTCCCAAGGCAGAAAAGAAGCCTGAGCAGCCTGCCGCCAAAAAGGCAGAGCCTGCCCAGCAGGATAAGAACGGCAATAAGCATAACGAAAAGAAGAACGAGCAGCACAAGAAGCGCGAGGAAAAGACCGTTTCTCTCAGCGAACTGGCTCGTGAGACCGGTGCCAAGGCATCCGCTGCTCCGGCACAGGCTGTGTCCGTGCGCCGCGAGGACAATCAGGTCACCGTGGATACCCGCACTGTGGATATGAACGTGGACCGCTTCGATGCCCGTTACGATGATCTGGCTTCCACCAAGAACACCGAGAACCGCCGCAAGCCCACCCCGCAGGGCAACAAGCAAAAGTTCACCCAGCGCGGTCAGCGCCAGCGCCAGCAGTTCCAGAAGGGCAAGCGCGAGACCGAGTTCGAGCGTCTGCAGCGCATCCAGCTGGAAAAGGCCCGCAGCGCACAGCTGAAGGTGATGATCCCCGACGAGATCACCGTGGGCGAACTGGCTGCCCGCCTGAAGCAGCAGGCCGGCAAGGTCATTGCCAAGTTCATGCAGATGGGTGAGATGCACGCCATCAACGATGTGATCGATTTTGATACCGCTTCTCTGCTGGCAGAGGAGTTCCACGCAAAGGTCGAGCACGAGGTGCATGTGACCATCGAGGAGCGCCTGTTCACGCAGGAAGAGGATTCGCAGGAGGATCTGGTGGAGCGTCCCCCGGTGGTCTGCGTTATGGGCCACGTTGACCACGGCAAGACCAGTATTCTGGATGCCATCCGCAAGACCAACGTTACCGCAGGCGAGGCCGGCGGCATCACGCAGGCCATCGGTGCATATCAGGTCAAGGTCAACGACAGCCTCATCACCTTCCTGGATACCCCGGGCCACGAGGCATTCACCTCCATGCGTGCCCGCGGTGCCAACATGACCGATATCGCCGTTCTGGTGGTTGCTGCTGACGACGGCATCATGCCCCAGACCATCGAGTCCATCAACCACGCCAAGGCTGCAAATGTCAAGATTATCGTGGCAATGAACAAGATGGATAAGCCCACCGCAAACCCCGAGCGCGTGATGGAAGGCCTGACCAAGTACGGCATCATCACCGAGGACTGGGGCGGCGATGTGGCCTGCATCCCGGTGTCTGCCCTGACCGGCATGGGCATCAACGACCTGCTGGAGCGCATTGCTCTGGAAGCTGAGGTCATGGAGCTGAAGGCAAACCCCAACCGCCGCGCCAAGGGCGCGGTGG